>JBGUTM010000259.1:0-13221 GCA_045133075.1 Alistipes sp.
GTCCACACCACCGAAGCCGATATCGTAGCCCCAACCGTCACCACCGATAATCCACTGTGACTTCTTAACGAGCCAATCTTTATGCTCGAGGATTGCCTTGCAGGTGTCGCAACCGCATGCCTCCATCATCGGAACAAGACGCGAAACAACCTCTGCCGACTTTGCCGAAGAACCACGATTCTCGATCCACTCTTTCATCACGCCCTTGAGCTCCTCCGAGCACTTCGAGCAGTTGGCGATGGCATCCTCCATCATAGCCTGTACGCGGTCGCGCAGCTTCTCTATACCTACGTGCATACCAAGACCAAACTCTGCGTTATCCTCGAAGAGTGAGTTTGCCCACGCGGGACCCTGGCCCTTGGCGTTGGTACAGTAGGGTGTCGAGGGTGCTGAGCCCGAGTAGATAGAGGTACAACCCGTAGCGTTGGCAACCATCATCTTGTCGCCGAAGAGCTGTGTGATAGCCTTGATATAGGGGGTCTCGCCACAACCTGCACACGCGCCAGAGAACTCGAACAACGGCTGTGCAAACTGCAGATTCTTCACCGACTTGGTCTTATCGACAACCTCCTTGTAGCCAACCTTCTCGGTGCAGAACTTCCAATTCTCGGCCTGTGCCATCTGCGACTCGAGCGGACGCATAACGAGAGCCTTCTCCTTTGAGGGGCAGATATCGACACAGTTGCTACAACCCGTACAATCGAGCGGCGATACCTGCATACGGAACTTGTAGCTCTTGGTCTCGCCCAGACCCTGCTTCCACTCTACACCCGAAGCGGCAGCCTCCTCCTCGGTTGCGAGGAACGGACGGATAGCTGCGTGAGGGCAGACATATGCACACTGGTTACACTGGATACAGTTCTCAATCTTCCACTCGGGAACATTTACGGCGATACCGCGCTTCTCCCACGCTGCCGTACCGTTATCCCAAGTGCCATCCTCGCGGCCCTTGAATGCCGAAACCGGAAGGTCATCGCCCTTGAGTGCGTTGATCGGGTCTACCACGTTGCGAACAAACTCGGGACGGCTCATATCTACACTTGTGGCAGCTGACTTAACCTCGATCGAAGCCCACTCTGCGGGTACCTCAATCTTCTCGACTGCATTACCACCGGCATCGACAGCTGCATAGTTCATATTGACGATATCCTCGCCCTTCTTGCCGTAGGTCTTCAGGATGGCCTTCTTCATCTCCTCGACAGCCTTGTCGAAAGGGATTACGTTGGCAATCTTGAAGAATGCCGACTGCATAATGGTATTTGTACGCGAGCCAAGACCGAGCTCTGCGGCAATCTTCGTAGCATTGATGATGTAGAAGTTGATCTCGTTCTTGGCAAGGTATACCTTCATTGCATCGGGCAGTGTTGCACAAGTGGTTGCGGCATCGTGCACCGAGTTGAGCAGGAACGAGCCACCCTTCTTGAGGCCCTTCAGCACGTCATACTTCTCGACATACGAGGGTACGTGGCAGGCTACAAAGTCGGGTGTGGTCACCAGGTAGGGCGAAGTGATGGGGTTATCGCCGAAGCGGAGGTGCGAAGAGGTGTAGCCACCCGACTTCTTCGAGTCATACGAGAAGTAAGCCTGGCAGTACTTATTGGTCGAACCACCGATAATCTTGATAGAGTTCTTGTTAGCACCTACGGTGCCATCTGCACCCAGACCGAAGAAGAGAGCCTCGAATGTGCCCTCCTTGGCCATCGAGATCTCCTCGCCTACGGGTAGCGACAACATCGTAACGTCATCGTTGATACCTACGGTAAAGTGATCCTTGGGCTGTGCTGCCTTCAGGTTCTCGAATACGGCCAGCATCTGTGCCGGAGTGGTATCCTTCGAAGAGAGACCATAGCGGCCACCGATAATCATCGGCTGAAGCTCTGCGCCATAGAATGCATCGCGGATATCGAGGTACAAAGGCTCGCCATTAGCTCCGGGCTCCTTGGTGCGGTCGAGCACACAGATACGCTTCACGCTTGCGGGAAGTACATTGAAGAGGTACTTGGCCGAGAAGGGGCGATAGAGGTGAACGGTGATAACACCCACCTTCTTACCCTGCGTGAGCAGGTAGTCTACACACTCCTTGACGGTCTCGGTAACCGAGCCCATAGCAATGATGATGTTCTCGGCGTCCTCGGCACCATAGTAGGTGAAGGGCTTGTAGGTACGACCCGTAATCTTCGAGATCTCATCCATAGTCTCTGCTACCATATCGGGCAGTACATCGTAGAAACGGTTAGCAGCCTCACGAGTCTGGAAGTAGATGTCGGGATTCTGTGCCGTACCGCGGGTTACGGGGTGCTCGGGGTTGAGGCCACGAGCGCGGAACTCCTTGAGAGCCTCGCGATCGAGCAGAGCAGTGAGCGAAGCCTCATCGATAAGTTCCACCTTCTGAATCTCGTGCGAGGTGCGGAATCCGTCAAAGAAGTGGAGGAAGGGCACACGGCTCTTGATAGCTACAAGGTGCGCCACACCGGCCAAATCCATAACCTCCTGCACCGAGGATGTTGCCAACATAGCAAAGCCTGTCTGGCGGGTAGCCATAACATCCTGATGGTCGCCGAAGATCGAGAGCGACTGTGCTGCCAGGGCACGTGCCGAGACGTGGAATACGCCCGGGAGCAACTCACCCGAAATCTTATACATATTGGGAATCATCAGCAACAGACCCTGCGAAGCGGTGAATGTCGAGGTGAGGGCACCACTCTGCAACGAGCCGTGTACGGCACCTGCGGCACCTGCCTCCGACTGCATCTCTACGACCTTCACAGTCTCGCCAAAGATGTTCTTGCGACCCTGTGCAGCCCATTCGTCAACATACTCCGCCATAGTCGATGAGGGAGTAATGGGATAGATGGCGGCTACCTCCGAGAACATATATGCGATATGTGCTGCAGCGTAGTTACCATCACAAGTGATAAATTTTTTCTCTGCCATAATAGATATCTTTTGAGTTTTTTGAAATTTCGTTCGAAGAGCCTTTTGCAACCATAATCCTGCCAAAAAGGCTTTAATCACGCAAAGTTACAAAATCGTTGGCGATACTCCTAATTTTTTCGATGTTAATAATTTCACAAAAGGACAGAATAAAATGGAAAATAGTTTTTTTTAGCAACTCGCGCTAAAAACACCCTCTCCGAACAACGAAAAAAAACGGTATGACGTGGATGTGTCATACCGTGGGAATTGTTATATTCCGGATCTGTTATTGCATAGATGCGGGAGCGGGAATCAGGAACAAGATGCCGATAAGAATGACAATGAAGAGCAGCACCATAAGGATTATTTTGCCGATGCCCATCTTTGGCTTTGCAGTTGAGGGCAAAGATGTTTCGTAGCCTACAAAATCTTTGTTGGGTTTCGGTTCGCTCTGTACACCCATACGTCTCATCTCCTGCTCCATCTTTGCAGCCTGCTCGGCAGCGATGCTCTGCTGTTGAGCTATGCGTGCGCGTTCGGCCTTCTCGCGGGCCTCTTGCTCACGGCGTTTCTGCTCGGCCTCGGCACGGCGTTTTTGCTCCTCGGCGGCCTGACGCTGACGCTCCTCTTCAGCCTGGCGTTGTTGCTCGGCAGCCAGTCGCTTGAGCTCCTCCTGGTGGCAGTAGGCAATGTAGCGGTCGGCGTGGAGAATCTCGGCCAGGGCGAAGCTGTGCTCGTCAGAGTATGCTTTGAGATTGGCCTTCAGACCCTTCAGTAGCACCTCCGAGAGAATCTCGTGGATGAATACCAGCGGCTTGGAGAGGAAGTCACCCTTGACCTGCTCGAGAGCACCTTCGGCCTGCTGAAGCAGGGCGTTGTCGTGTGTCTCAAAACCGCAGGTCGCCAGATAGATCACCTCGGCAAGGTTGATGTCGGCCTCGTGCTCGGCGAAACTCTTGCGCAGGGCATCTATGGACGAACTGCTCTTGGGTGATCTCGTGTGGCAGTAGGCGATGAATGCCCAGTAACGTTGCCAGAAGTTCTCGACCAACTCGCTCTCGTAGGTGTCGATGTAGCGTTTGGGCTCGGCCAGAGCTGTGGAGAGATAGTACCAGAAGTCTGCCACATAGTTCTGCGTGGTGTTGTGCAACAACTCGAACACCTCGGTTGCAGCACTGCGTTCACTATCGTTTTCACCCTGCATAAAACGCTTGATTGCACGCTCGAGATCCATCTGTTGCATCTTGCTCAAAACACTTTCCTTGACCGTTGAGGCCTTCTGTACCGAACGTAAAATCTCGGTTTGTTTCTGCTCGTTGAGCAATAACTCCTCACCCTTGCGGTCGAGGTGTCGCTTGGTGTCGGCATTCAGCGCAGAGCCTTGCAATAGTTGCATCGCAAAGTCACGGAATACTCCTTCGGCCGCGCGTTCACAATTCTCGCATCGTTTGGTCGCCTCGACATAGTATTCGGGAGCCACCGTACCACCACACTGCGGGCAGACGATGCTGCTATCCATATATACACGCTTGCCCGATACGGCACAGACAACGGTGGTGTGTGAGTGATCCTCGGTGATGTTGTTGTTGATGGTTATGTTCGAAGCCTCGTAAGACTCCTGCTTGCCGACTATGGTGCTACCATAGATGACGTTCTTATCGCCAACCAGCGGAGCCGCCTCTTCGTCTTTGTCTTTGTTCTTGTTTTTGTTCACGGCGGAGGGTGCAGGCTCGATAAGTATCAGCTCGCTGCCGCACTCGGGGCAGAATCTCTGGCTGTCGTTAGGAATCGTAGTTCCGCATTTATTGCATCTCTTCATACTCTTGTGGGTTTAATTCTAAGGTTTAAGGCCTCTCTACTCGGTTTGCTCCTCGGTTTGCTCGTCACACGGATTTTCGGGCTTGGCAGCCTCCTCCTGAGGCTCCTCCTGTTGTGGCTCTGTCGGCTCGGGCATAACCTCCTCGATACTCTCCACTACCAACGCTCCGTGGCGCACCTCGCCCGTAATCTCGACCTGAAGGTCGGCATAAGGCTCATAATAGGGGTCGTTGAAGGGTAATCCACCCTCGCGACACAGATCCAACTCCGAGCCATCTGCTGCAACAAGGAGAGCAAAATCTCCCTCCGAGCGACTCTCCTCGTTGCGATGTCGAATCTGCAAAACACCTCTAAACTTCTCCATAATAGACTCTTTAATTTAGGTCTGTACCGCAGTGGTGACAGAATCTGATATTACGAGCAACTGCAGTGCCACACTTGGGACATACTCTCTCCACCGAAGGTGCAGGTGCAGGTGTAGGAGCAGGTGCCGGCTGTTGGTGTGTAATCTGATTATTGCGTGTGGTGTACTCCAACGCCGAGTCGGTGATATGATCCATACGCTCCTGCTGACGCTCGATTTGTCGAGCCTGCTCGGCGCGTTGGGTCTGCTGTTGCTGGGTGATACCGGCAACCATATTGCTGTTCATCTGCGCCATCTGGCGGAGAATCTCCATCATCTGATCCTCGTGACGATGCGCATCGGCGATACGGGCCTCGTTGGCCTGCTGCATCTGCTCGGCATTGCGGCCGGCCGAGAAGGACTCGGCAAAGGTGCGTGCAGCATCGCTATCCATATTTTCGGATGCGGCGATGGCCATCAGCTGCTCTGCCGAGAGAGCACCCTTGCGGGTGATGCTCTCCTGACGCAGACGCTCCATCTCGGCTTCGTGGCTCTGCTCGAGGCGGCGATCTTCGCGTTCCATCTCCTTGAGCTTGCGCAGCTGCTCCATCTGGGCATCCATCTCGGCCTTGTCGGCATCAATCTCGCGCATACGCTCGGCATAGGCCAACTCGCGCTCCTTGACACGGCGCTCATCGCTGTAATCATCCACCTTGCGCTGTTGAGCAATGGCCATATCCTGTAACTCCAGAGTTTGACGCATAGCCTCGATGGCAATCTCGCCCTCACCGGCCACGCGGGTCTTCTCGAACTCGATGCTATCTTTGAGCTGCATCAGACGGATAGCCTTTTCGCGATTGTAGCCTCGCTCAGCAATATCCAGACGCAGATTTTCGATATCCTCCTCGCGGAGCAGTTCGGTCTTGGCAATCTCGGCCAGAGCGGCATTGATCTCATCCTCGTTCTTGGCATCGCGGATGCGCTTCTCGCGCGAGAGCACGGTGTAGAACTTGTCCAACTCGTCATCGGTGAGAAGTTTGTCCTTATTGATCTCCATAAGTCCCTGGTAGAGCTGCAACTCGGTACGAGCCTCGGCAATCTGTTGGTTGTTGGTCTCGAGGGCCAGGCGGTTACGGAAGTCGTTAGTGCGGCGCAGGTATTCCAACTCCTGCTCTGAGAGGTAGAGCTCGCGGCTCAACTGGCGGAAACGCTCCAACTCCTCGCTCGACATCACAATCTCGGCAATCTTCTCGAGTACCAGACCGTGGAACTTCTGGCTTTGTGCGGTAATGTTGGTCTCGATCTGCTTGATAACCTCTTGAGGCAGGGTAGTGCCATCGACTACGCGCTCGGCCATCACGGACTGTACGGCATTCTGAATTGTGGGTAGAAGGGCGTCTGCCAGATTCTTGGTTGTGGCTACGCGGCTATCTACAAGGTAGTGGCGGGCAAAAGCCTCGAAATCCTCGATGTGGAAGATGGCACGCACACCCATATCTACATCCAGGAGCTTGGTACGAATCTTCATCGGGACAAAATCCCCCTCCTCGCCTGCGGTGCCACCGCCGAATATCAGCGAGAAGTTCTTGTCTAACTTCAGTTGCAGGGAGAGCACATCCTTGTTGCGCAGGCTCTGGATAAGAGCATCCAACGATTGAGGCTGCTCCGATTTGGGTTCAGCCTTTTCGAGCTTGTCCTTCACGCGGCGACCCAAAATCAAATTTACAAAGAAACGACCTCCGGCCGAGAGCAGACTTGCCAAACCACCTTCGCGCTGCTCGAGAATCTTGTTCAGCTCATCGGGATTTACGAAGTCGTAGGTGCCTCCGTGGAGTTCGGCAATGACCTTACCGTTCGATTTGATATATGCAGTGGTGCCGTCATTGACAATCAGACCTTGTGCGTGGTCATAGTTGGCAAACTCTGCCTCGTTGATGTGGCAAGCCACCTCACCCTTACGGATGTTCCAGAAAATCTTTTGCTTCACCACCGACAATTCACCCTCTGCCTCGGCAGCTGTGGGTGTAGCTGCGGGTGCAGGTGCTATGGCTGCGCCACACGAGGTGCAGAACTTTGCATCCGGCAGTAGCGGAGCATTGCACTTGGGGCAGGTTGATGTTTCGGGTTGAGCTTGCTCTTGCTTGATGGGGGTGCCACACGTGGTGCAGAATTTTGCACCCTCCAGCAACTCTGAATTACAGTTTAAGCACTTCATATTATTTCACTATTTAGTTGATATTACGGTTATGATTTTGCCACTCTTGTCGGCGATGGCATAACGAAGCTCTTTGCGATCCTCCTTCTCCTCGGCGTAGTTGAACGAGTAGAACTCTTTGCCATCTGCAAAACGATTGTGGAAGATGTGGCTTAACGAACGGGGCTCAACGCCCAACTTCTCGTACAACTCCTGGTCTATAACCTTGCGAATCTTCATAAGGTTGCTATCCACGGCCTGACGTACCTGCTCGTATACCGACTGCGGGCGATTTTCGTTGCCACTATCGTACACACACTTGCTCTCGCAGACGCGCTGCACGGCACTCTTCGATACTATCGAGCGCGAGCTCGAGGCCCGGTATGTCGCATTGCCGGAGAGAGTCTTCAGGGTTGGATCTCCGAAGATGTTAAACTCGGCAATGGTGGCTAACTGTTGGTCGTAAAGGTGGCCGTTGTCGTATTCAAAGAAACTCTTGCGGGCGGTGAAGAGTGCCTCACCTGCCGTAGCTCCGGAGAGCAACTCCTCGATGAAGATGTTGGCCAGACGATCCGAGTTGTCTATCGAGTAGCGGTTGTTGCAGAAGGCGATGCGTGACGAGCCCAAGAAGAGCAAGGTCTTGCCGCCCATGGCACTCAGGAGCATCGACTCGTTGCGGCGATACTCTTGGAATCGGCCTCCGTAGCACGCCTCGGTGACGAAGACGTTGTTGGTGTCGATGGTGGCTATGTGTCGTGGCATAATCGCCTCGCCGACATAATCTGCATAGAAACCTGTAGCGGTCGGTTTATTGCTGCCGTGCAGGTTGAAGTAGTAGAAGTCGGCACTCTTGTCGAATACCTCATCCAAGATTGATTGGCAAACAGGCAATGAGTAGAATAGCTCACCTTGCGTTATATCGTACTTCTGATCGTTGAATGTGCTATAATAATTCTCGTACTCTTTGGCGGCAGTCTCCAATTCGGCATTGCGCAAGGGAGTACATACGACCTGTGACTCTTCGCCCCACGGCATATTGGTCTGTCCATAGTAGCGGTTGATTTTCAGCTCTCCACCACACTCTGCCACACGGCGCAGGTAGCCCGTAAGGTCATCGAGCGAAGCATCGAGTGCAAAGGGCAGACGTCCAACGTGGAAGTATTGCTCATATTCGAAGATTTTGCCCGATTCAAGCAGTTGGAATGTCTTACCTCCGAGCATATATGCATAGGGAATGTCGGTGTCAATGTCCTTGTCATCGAGATTGGCGTGGCCGGCCATATAGTGGCGCATGACGGGCATCGGAACGATATCTTCGCCGCCCACGATGAAGAGATAGCAGGTGCGCTCCACGGGAGATGTACGGCCAAATCCGTAGTAGTCGGCAAGCAGAGCCGTGTAGTCTACCCAGGTGCTGTTAGAGGGAAGACTTACTCGTCTGCCTGCATATGCCGGATTGAGCATCACATAGTTCGCTGCATCTATTATGCGGTAGCAGATGCCTCGGCTCGCTGCGGCGCGACTATATGCGGCCAGCAGTTGCAGAATGACATTCTGGTCGGTGCGCAACTTGGCGGCCAGAGCTTTCGAGTTGGTCAATATCGCTCCATCAATACAATCCCCGCGTGTGCCTAATGTCTGATCATAATTGGACACCGAGGCGTTGTTGTATACGGGCGCGGAGCGCTCTTCGGGCGCAGGCGTGATTGCAGGTTGAGCTACACTCTCCGCTGCGGGCGCAGGCGTAGGGTTAGCTTGGGCTGCCTTGGGTAGTTTGTAGCCGCAGGAGCCACAGAAGATATCTGCATCACGGCAGGGTTTTCCACAATTCGGACAAAACATACCTTTTCTCTCTTTTAACTATTTTGCTAATCTATCTTTATCAATTTTGCCGAGATATTGCGATACTCGGGCATCACTTCTCCGACATCCGCCCCAACATAAGTCGGGTCGCAAATCACATAATTACGTTGTCCCGACTTGACGCTGTCGCCGCTCACGTTACCCTTGAATCCGACTGCGGCCGCGTTATGCTCGGGGTAGTGTAGTAGTAGGACATCGAGCCCCACAAGCTCACGCACCAGCCTTGCAAAGAGTATGGCGCGATCCTCACAGTCGCTGTAATCGTATGCGAACATCTCCTCGGCAAAGAAGGTTCGCTCGACACCGAATTGCTGTGCATCGGCGCGGTAGGGGAAGGCATTGTGTATAAACGAGAGCAGCATCTGCACTGCCTCGACCTCGCCCTTGCCCTCAATCTTTTTGCGCAGGGTGGGCAGCACGGCCTCAGCGGTGTGTTGGGATAACTTCGCCGAGGCGTATATATCCCAATCGCAGGGCGGATACTCCTGCATAAAGGCTACGAGGTTAGCATTTGTAGTGGTCGAAATTCCGATACCTTGCTTGCGGTCGGTGCGCTTGATATTCTTGCCCTCGCGGAAGGTCAGGCGTGGCAGCTCCTTGATACTGAGCGATAGTGGACGCTCGCCGGGGATTGAGAAGTTGCAGACCTCGTATCGTGAAGCTTTGCTACCGCTCTCGAGCAGGTAGAATACTCCTCCATCAATTCTGAAGAATGTGCGGGAATAGAGTTTCTCGTTCACTGCCAGCAGTAACCATAATCGGCCATCGCCACGTGCCAGACGCACCTTAAATCCCGCTTCCGACATCATAAACGACTGCAACAGCAGCGATTTGGGGCTGCTTGCACCATAGCAGGCATCGGCCATCGTCTGGATGAGTCGGTAGTAGCCCCAATCGTTGAGGTTGAGGTCACTTTTGATGCTCTTGCACTCTTCGAAAATCCTGTCAAATCTGCCTGACGCTATTGTCTGCCAAGCAGAAGCCACAGCACTCTCCGATATCGAAAGAAGATTTATCGAGTGGGTCGAGTTGAACGAAACCGAACACTCCGTGCCGTAGAAGGTGAACTTTAACGACTTTGAGGTGTCAATCTTCGGGGTTGTTAAGGTAGGTTTATGGCGTTCTGTATCTCTATGGGATGTTGGTTCAGCACCCTTCTCTTTTGCGGATTGCGGTTTGGGGGCCAGTGTTGGTGTTGGCGTGGGTGTCGGTGCAGGTGTCGGTGTCGGCTCAATCGACTCTGTGGGCTTAACTTCGGGTTTTACCTCTTCCGTGGGTTGTGTTACGGGAGTTGAGGGTTGTTCCGGTTGTACGGATGGGGTAGTAGGCTGGGGTTGTTCGGCCTCGGGATGCTCTTTCACAACGGGCTCGGTCGGCTCCTTACGCTCGGGCATAGCCACAGGGGCCTCGGCGTTGAAGGCCTCCCAGCGTCTGCGCATAAAGTCGGCACACGCCTTGCGATAGTTGCTCTGGTATTCGGTCAGGGCCTT
The DNA here is from genome assembly GCA_045133075.1 of Alistipes sp. Lineage (GTDB taxonomy): Bacteria > Bacteroidota > Bacteroidia > Bacteroidales > Rikenellaceae > Alistipes. Next base: position 10,625 of record JBGUTM010000259.1, read on the forward strand.
ACGTTTGTTTGCCTGATACTCCAGCAGAGCCTCCTGGCGTGTCTGTGCCGAGAGGGGTAGAGTCATCATCACGACAAACGTCAAAATTATTAAGCGTCTCATAGATTTTTCGTTTCGGTTTGGTGGGCCTGTAATCGCTTGCCAAGCCAACGCCCTTCCATATGAAATAACACATAAAGGGGTGCCTTTTTGCTCAAAAGGCAGACCCCTTTATAGGTTTCACGTATTAAAAAACAGTTGTTTGCTTACACCTGCTGATTAGCGCGTGAAGGCTGCCATATGCTCCTGGAAGATCTTCTTGAACTGCTCGCGGTCGAACTCCAGGTTGAGCTTTGCATCGTTGGCGATGCTCTCCTCCACAGCCTCGGCGATAGCCTTCTTGCCAATCTGGAGGCATACATAGTAGCGATACTCACCCGAAGCCTCGCGGTAGATCTTCTCGTCCACAACCTGAACATCGGTCAGACGCTGGTTGATAACCGTGTAGGCCAACTCCTGATACTGGCTCTTGTACTCGTTAGCAACGCCTGTATTCTGGTTCTTGGCATAGTTCTCGATGACGGTCTTGACATCTGCCTGAATAGCCGAAGCCAACTCCTGACGGCAGTTCTGCATAGCAATCTTCTGTGCCATACTACGCTCCTTGCTCAAACCGTTCTGTACGGCGCGGTAGTTCTCTGCATCTGCACGATACTGGGGACCGCTCAACGGAATAACATCCTCGACCATTCCGCCGGGAACAGGATTCGAAACTGCCTTCTTTGAAGAGCTGCACGAAATTGATGTTGCTGCTGCAACAATCAACAAGCTAAAAATTAACTTTTTCATAATGCTTTGGATTTAATAAGTTGTATAATTTTATGGTTATTTACTTTTTTGCGGGTGCCGTGAAGTGTATAACCTTCTCCACGCGGCGGGCCCCGAACAGATAGATAATCTCGATAGTGTTGATATCTGTCGTAGAGGCGTAGCTCGGGTCGTAGGTCAGTTTGTAGCGATTACCCTCGATTGGCACAACACACATATTGAGTGCTGACACACTGCGCAGACGGACTGGTACCGAGGTGGTGACGTTGCGGTTGGCGAGGCGCAGGGTGAAGATGCACTCTCCGCTCTTCTCCGACTCAACCTCGATGTGTATCTGTGAGTACAAGGCGAGGAAATTCCTCTTCAGGGCCTCTGTGTCGCTGCGGCGTGCCGAGTCGAAGAAGTAGTTGTACAACGCATCCAGCGAGTTGAGCGCACGGCCTATGCGATCCAAGTCGGTGAGCGTGTCGAGCTCCTCTCGCAGAGCCTTCAACTCCTCCATCTTGGCGTTGTCGATGGCTACAAACTCTGCCACAAGATTGCGGCGAGTGATATCATCAAAGGGGTATTGCACCGAGTATTCGTAGCGGTAGCTCTTGCTCTTGCGCGAGTAGACCTTCTCCCAATAGATGTCTGTGGCGTTTGCCAGCGAGATATCGCTGATATAGGGAATCTTCGCAGCCTCGGTCATCAGTACCGAAGTGTAGTCGCTCATCACCGAGTGGAGATTGTTGTACGATACCGATTTCGAGATCAACCGTTCGTTCGAGGTGACATTCACCGCAATCGAGTTGATGATATGCTGATAGATTGATGAGAGAGCCTTCTCGGATACTTCAGACAGGCTTGTGCCGACCTCGGTAACCGTGATTGAAGATTTGTCGAAGGTGCCAATCCACGATGGACGCTTCTCGCGGCTCGACTCGACCACCTTCTCCTTTTGAGCCAGGGCAGGCAGGGTCACAGCCAACATCAGCAGCATAACAATATGTTTGATAACGCTCTTCATCCTTTTTTTTGTTGTTTACAGTTGTTTGGCCTTTTGTGTATCCGACTCGTAGCGCAGATTTAACCTCGCGGTAAAAGCCTCCACAGCCATCGAGTTTCCGGCTTTACGATAGTGCCCGATTATCAACTTGGCACAGTCGAAGTCGCCCATATTGCCCATACAGTATTCGAAGAAGAACTTCTCGGCCTCGGCCTCCTCGTGTGCGTTGAGCATCTCGGTCAGAACGTAGATGCGGGCGGTGTTGTCGCCATACTCATCGTTATATTCCGAGACGATAAAGTTGTCGCGTACCTTGACCCAGGTGGGTAGTTGTGCATACTCCATCTCAGCCTTGCGGGCCTGGTAGTTGTTTACGGCCAGCACACCCACACCTGCCAGGAACAGCACAGAGCAGATGGCCGTGATAATCCAGATTGTGCGGCGATTTTCGCGATCCTTCTTTGCGTGTGTAGCCTTGACCTCTGCCAGACGGTTTTGCACAGCCTCCAGACGCTTTACTATCACCTCATCATCCTTGTGCTTGGCCAGGATGCTTTTTGCATTCTCCTCGAAGACGTTGGTCGTGGCGGTGAGCACGGCAGCACTCTTGCCTCCTTGGGCGCGATGCTTCACCTTGCGGAATGTGGTGAAGAGTGTGGCTCCGACAAATCCTATCGACAGAACGTAGAAGATGTTGTTCTCGGTGGCGGCACCCGACATCATCTGGAGTACGCTGGCAATGCCGTAACCTCCACTCGACATCTTTGTAAAACTATCGCGCAGAGTAGGCAATGCGAGTGAG
>JBGUTM010000260.1:0-3136 GCA_045133075.1 Alistipes sp.
CACCTCGAAATAACGCTTCATCCGTAATCGCTAAATACAAAAAGTGCTGCCAATTGGGCAGCACTTTTCTTGCTTATATCTCTCGTAAAGTTATAAAAGATAGCTCTTTAGAAAACTTTATTCGAGACGGCGCGAACCGTCAGAGATAACCACAGGATAAACCTTAGGCTCGTGTCCGTACTTCTCGTTGAAACGCTTCTTAGCCTCTGCGATAAATGCATCGTAGAGCTCCTCCTTGACGAGGTTGATGGTGCAGCCACCGAAGCCACCACCCATAATGCGCGAGCCGGTAACGCCACACTCCTCGGCTACGGTAGCCAGGAAGTCGAGCTCCTCACAGCTTACCTCGTAATCCTTCGACATACCCCAGTGGGTCTCGAACATACGCTTACCAACGGTTTCGTAGTCACCCTTCTCGAGAGCTTCGCAGACATCCAGCACACGGTTCTCCTCGCCGATAACATAGCGAGCACGGCGATAGTCCTCCTCTGAAATCTGGTCTTTAACAGCCTCGAGTTGCTCCATAGTGGCACCACGCAGGAACTCCTGACCCAGCACCTTGGCAACTCTCTCACACGACTCACGGCGGTCGTTGTAGGGCGAACCCACCAACTCGTGCTTAACAACCGAATCGAGCAGAACGAGCTTGTAACCCTGCGGATTGAAGGGGAAGTACTCAAACTCCATCGAGCGGCAGTCCAGACGCATAAGGTTACCTGCCTTGCCGAATACAGAGGCAAACTGATCCATAATACCGCACTTAACACCACAGTAGTTATGCTCGGTAGCCTGACCCACGCGAGCCAGCTCAAACTTATCGATACCACCATTGAAGAGCTCATTCAGAGCAAATGCAAATGTACTCTCGAGGGCTGCCGATGACGACATACCTGCGCCGAGGGGTACATTTCCCGAGAAGGTGGTGTCGAAACCGCCAACCTTCACGCCACGCTTCTGCATCTCGCGGCATACACCGAAGATATAGTGTGCCCAGCTCTCCGCCGGCTTATCCTCCTCGTTGAGGCCAAACTCCGAGTGGCTGTCGAGGTCGATGGCGTATGCACGTACCTTGTCGGTGCCGTTGGGCTTGATTGCTGCAACAATACCCTTATCTACCGCACCGGGAAATACAAATCCACCATTGTAGTCGGTGTGCTCACCAATAAGGTTGATTCGACCGGGCGACGCATACATCATCGCACCCTCACCGAAAATCTCCTGAAATTTCGATGCTACTTTTTCTTTCATCTCCATAGTTCTGTTTAGGTTTTTTGTCTTATTTTGGTTTTATGCTAATATCTATTTTTTCTTGTTCTTGGCCTTACCCTTGCACTTCTTCTGGCTCTTGTTGATAAGATCAATGGTCTGAAGCGGGTCATCCGTGGTGATGAAGTCCACACCCAGGTCGATAAAGTACTGGATATCCTCGGTCTTGTTGGCAGTCCATACATTCACTTTCATACCCAAATCCTGTGCCTGCTTAACCCACTCGGGATGAGCACGAAGCACCTTTATCGAGTAGTCAATACCTGTGTAGCCGCGCTCCTTGCACTTGGCAGGTGCGAGCTCACCGTTAAGGTATGCAATCTCGTTATTGGGGGCGAGGTTCACCAGTTCATCGCAGATGATTGACGAAAAGGCGATATAGTCAACCATATTCTCGACACCCATCTCCTTAACCAGATCAACAATCTTTTTGGTCAAATGCAGCTGGCGCTCGGGCGAATCGCCCTTGTGATTTTTGATCTCGATGACCAACTTGGTACCGGGATACTGCTTCAGCTGCTCGAGATACTCACGCAACGTGGGAACGATATTGCCACCCTTGCACGATATTGCACGGATATCCTTGTAGACATCCTTGGTAACGTGTGCTCGGTGAGCCGAAGGTATTCTGCGATCGGGGTGCATAGAGCCGTGGACAACCATCAGCGAGTCGTCAGCCGAGAGACTGACATCACACTCTGAGCCATAGACGCCGAGCTTCTGCGCATTGAGCAGGCTCGAGATGGTGTTTTTGTCCGAGCCCTCGGTAGCGTGGAAACCTCGGTGAGCAATAACCTGTGTCTGTGCCGAGAGCGAGAGTGTTGCCAACGCTGCAACGGCTGTAAAGATCAACTTTTTCATTACTTTTCCTATTTTGTGTAGAATTTATAGATACAACTGTGGGTATAAACCTCTCCCGGGCGCAGTGTACTCGAGGGGAAGTCGGGGTGGTTGGGCGCATCGGGGAATACCTGAGTCTCGAGGGCCAACGAGCCGCGATAGAGTACCGGCTTGCCATACTTGTTGTTGAAGGAGCCATCGAAGAAGTTACCACCATAGAACTGCAAACCCACCTGGTCAGTCCACACCTCCATACCGCGACCGCTCTTGGGCGAATATACATCGGCAACCTTCACCTCCATTCCGTCATCCTTGCGATTCAGCACCCAGTTGTGGTCATATCCCAGGCCGGCAATAAGCTGCGGATGATCCTCATTTACGCGCTCACCAATGGCGTGGGGCTCACGGAAGTCGAACGCGGTACCCTCAACCGGCATAATCTCGCCTGTAGGGATTGCACCCTCGCCATAGGGGGTGATTGCATCTGCATCAATCTGCAGAATGTGGTCAAGAATCGTGCCCTCGCCATCGCCCTCAAGGTTAAAGAAGGAGTGGTGCGAGAGATTCATAATGGTCGGAGCATCGGTTGTGCCCTTGTACGACACCACAAACTCATTCTGCGGAGTCAATTCGTAGACCATCTCGATCTCACGATTGCCGGGGAAGCCATCCTGACCATCGGGAAGAGCACAGAAGAAGACAATCTTATTCTCGGTTACCTCCTTCACATCCCACACGATGCGATCCACACCGAGGATACCGCCGTGAAGGGTCTGTCCATTGTTGTTTATCGGGAGCTGATACTCCTTGCCGTCAAGCGTAAAGCGACCCTTGGCGATGCGGTTGGCGAAGGCGACGAACTTCTCGTTGCCGGAGACGAAGTCGGTCTCGCAGCTGACCTCGACGATGCCGGCGGCTCCGCACTTGTCGCAGATGTAAGCGGCGACGGCGCCCTCGTTGGTGGCACGACCGGCCTTCTTCTCGGCGGCGGCCAGACCACGGCGGCGCAGGACGTCGACAGCGCCGTTCA
>JBGUTM010000261.1:0-3275 GCA_045133075.1 Alistipes sp.
ATCTTGGCAATCTTTCCCGGTTTCATCTTGTCGAGGTTTTTGAGGAAATCCTCACAAGTCCACGTAGGGTGAAAATTTGAGGGCGAACCATCCCAGAAGGTGTGGAAACGCAACTTCTTGCCGTTGAAATAGATCTTGTATCCCTTATATCCCGGCTGGTCGGGATAGCCTGTATGTGAGGGGCAGTGCATATCGCCCACCATATGGATCAGCAGCTTAAGATTAACGATGATGGCCGAGTCGGTTAGAGAGCGATAATCCTTCATTATGCCACGCAAACGCTCGATGTGCAGATCGGCCGAACGACCCTCGTTCTCGAGAGGATTATTCTGGGCATCGACCTTCGAGGTATGCCAGTAGGTTGTCTCCTTGAAGGGGTCGGTGAAACGCCACTGATCCTGCCACGAGGCAAAGTATGCCGGCGTATGGTTCAGATAGTGGATGCACCTCTCGCGTGCCTCGGGTGTCAGATGCCTCTCGGCAATGTAGGCTATGGCACTGTGTCCGGCACCTCCCCACGCCCGCACCTCTAATGTAGCTGCCACGGTCGCCACAGCCACCGCAAAAGCCAAAATAAGTTTCTGTTTCATATCGTTATAGTTTGGTTTGTCTTCCCATATGGTTTACCATCCCATTTGGTTTGTTAGATCCGGTTCAAGGCCGCAATTTAGCCTCTTCGAGTAACAAAGTTACACAATAATTTTAATTTCACCATTTTGAATTTTGAATTTGTTTTTATCTTTGCATTATAAACCGTTCGAAGAGTATGAAGATTACCATCGTTGGAACCGGATATGTAGGCCTTGTCTCGGGAGCCTGTTTCGCCGAAATGGGTATCGAGGTGACCTGTGTCGATATCGACTCTGCAAAGATTGAGCAGCTGCGAGGAGGTGTAATGCCCATATACGAGCCAGGACTCTCGGAGCTTGTCGTTCGCAATAGTACTGCCGGACGTCTGCACTTCACCTCCGACCTCACAGCATCTCTCACCGAGGCCGAGGCGATATTTATCGCCGTGGGCACACCCGAGGGTGAGGATGGCTCGGCCGACTTGAGCCATGTGCTCAATGTGGCTCACGCTATAGGCCGCTCGCTCAACCACTATAGCGTTGTGGTAGTCAAGAGCACCGTGCCTGTGGGCACCTCACAACGTGTACGCCAAGCCATCACCGAGGAGCTCGAGGCTCGTGGTGTGGCAATCGAGTTTGATATGGCGTCCAACCCCGAATTCCTGAAGGAGGGTGCAGCAATCAAGGACTTTATGACCCCCGACCGCGTGGTTGTCGGCACCGATAGTGGTAAGGCTCGTCAGCTGATGGAGCAACTCTACCTACCCTTTATGCTCAACAACTACCGTATAATCTTCACCGACATCCCCTCGGCCGAGATGATTAAATATGCCGCAAACTCGATGCTGGCAACACGCATATCCTTTATGAACGACATTGCCAACCTCTGTGAGATTGTTGGTGCCGATGTCAATATGGTGCGTAAGGGCGTGGGCTCCGACAGTCGCATAGGCTCGAAGTTTCTCTACCCGGGCTGTGGCTACGGAGGCTCCTGTTTCCCGAAGGATATCAAGGCTCTGATACACACCGCCGAGCAGTATGGTTACTCGATGGAGCTACTCAAGGCTGTGGAGCGCGTGAACGAGCGTCAGAAGGAGGTTCTCTTCCGTAAGCTATTCAACTACTTCGAGGGCAACCTCGCCGGCAAGGTTATCGCTATCTGGGGATTGGCCTTCAAACCCGAAACTGACGATATGCGCGAAGCTCCCTCACTGGTGCTCATCTCCAAACTTGTGGAGGCGGGTTGCAAGGTGCGTGTATACGACCCTGCGGCCATGGCCGAGGCAGAGCGTATCCTGGGCGACAAGGTCATTTACTGCGCCACGATGTATGAGGCCGTGGAGGGAGCCGATGCAATGATGATGCTCACCGAGTGGAAGCAGTTCCGCCTACCCTCGTGGACAACCCTCGCCGAGAAGATGCATCACCGACTGATTATCGATGGTCGTAACATCTACAACGCCGATGACCTCGAGGCCGCAGGATTCACCTATCTGCATATTTAAGCTATGGCCCGCCCTTAGTCATAAGACAGCTCCCGAGTGGGGAGCTGTCTTTTTTAGTACGGTTTGGCTAATCTCACAAAAAAAAGCCTGCTCACGCAGGCTTTTCTTGTAAACTTCGGAGTGATTACTCCTCGCTGAGAATCTCGAGCATCTTGATTGCTGCATCCGCAATCGGAGTACCGGGACCAAAGATAGCTGCGGCACCGTCACGATACAACTCATCGTAGTCCTGTGCGGGAATCACACCACCCACAACAACGATGATATCCTCACGTCCGAGCTTCTTGAGCTCCTCGATAATCTGCGGAACCAGAGTGAGGTGACCCGCAGCAAGTGACGATACACCTACGATGTGAACGTCATTCTCGACAGCCTGCTTTGCAGCCTCCTCGGGAGTCTGGAACAAGGGACCCATATCGACATCGAAACCAACGTCAGCATATCCCGTAGCCACAACCTTTGCACCACGGTCGTGACCATCCTGACCGAGCTTAGCGATCATGATACGCGGCTGACGGCCCTCCTTCTTTGCGAACTCGGCACACATAGCCTTTGCCTGTTCGAACTTGCTATCTGCTTTCACTTCTGAACTATATACTCCTGAAATTGAACGAATAACTGCCGAATAACGACCTACGACTACCTCGCAAGCATCCGAGATCTCACCCAGCGTAGCGCGTACCTTCGCTGCCTCAACAGCCAACTCGAGCAGGTTACCCTCACCCGACTTAACGCACTCGGTGATAGCCTCCAGAGCCTTCTTAACGGCCTCGTTGTCGCGGGTAGCACGCAACTCCTGAAGACGCTTAACCTGGCTCTCGCGTACTGCGGTGTTATCCACAGCGAGGATATCGATCGGAGCCTCCTTCTCGAGGCGATACTCGTTAAGACCGATAATCTTCTCGATGCCCGAGTCGATGCGAGCCTGCTTACGTGCTGCAGCCTCCTCGATACGCATCTTCGGAATACCTGTCTCGATAGCCTTAGCCATACCACCGAGCTGCTCAACCTCCTCGATCAGTGCCCAAGCCTTGTGAGCGATCTCGTTAGTGAGGCTCTCAACATAGTATGAACCAGCCCAAGGGTCTACAGAGCGGCAAACATTAGTCTCCTCCTGAATGTAGATCTGGGTGTTACGAGCGATACGAGCCGAGAAGTCGGTAGGCAATGCAATCGCTTCGTCCAATGCGTTGGTGTGGAG
>JBGUTM010000262.1:0-4403 GCA_045133075.1 Alistipes sp.
GCCTGCTCGATGGCGAGTGGGTCGTGAGCAGCGGCCGCCAGAAGATTCGCAACGGAATGAAGGTCTCACCCCACAAAGTCAAGTAGTGTATGGAGCGGTTTTTTATCGAACGTCCGGTCTTTGCTATCGCACTGGCGATTGCAACCGTGCTGCTGGGTGCGATATCCATCGGGGAGCTCTCCATTGAGCAGTATCCCGATATCACCCCTCCCGTGGTGGAGATTACGGCCACCTATCCCGGTGCCGATGCCGAGACGGTAAACGATGCCGTGGCCACCCCCATAGCCCAGAGCGTTATGGGAGTGAGCGATATGCTCTATATGCAGACCACGAGCGCAAATGATGGCTCGATGACCCTGCAAGTGACCTTCGATATAGGCTCAGACCCCGATATGGATGCTATCTTTACCCAGAACAACGTCTCCACGGCCACCTCCGAGTTGCCTGAAGCTGTGGTGCGTCAGGGTGTGACCACACGCAAGACGATGACGGGATTTTTGATGGTCTATGCTTTGCATAGTGACGGCCGTTATGACGATGAGTTTCTGTCGAACTACGCCTATATCAACCTGCAAAACGAGCTTTTGAAGATTGACGGCGTGGGCAAGGTGTCGATTATGGGTGCCGGAGAGTATGCTATGCGTATATGGCTACGTCCCGATGTGTTGAAGTATTATGGTATCTCGGTTGCAGAGGTATCCTCGGCCATAGCTACCCAGGCAGGCATCTACCCTGCCGGTAAGTTCGGTGCAGAGCCGGCACCCGAGGGTACGGCCTTTACATATACGGTGCGTCTGCCTGCCCAAATTTCGACCGCCGAGGAGTTTGGGGATATAGTTATCAAGACTGCTCCGAATGGGGGCTTGGTGCGGCTGCGCGATGTGGCTGATGTTGCGCTGGGTAGCCAGACCTACGGCTCGACCTCCTCGTTTGGCGGTGAGCCTACAACCGTGATTGTTGTCTACCAATCCCCCGGGAGCAATGCTGTGGAGGTCGGCAGGCGTGTCAAGACGGCAATGGCCGAGCTCTCGGAGCGTTTTCCGGACGGAGTGAAGAGTACGGCCATAGTCGATACCACGCAGAGTATTGATGCGGGTATCGAGGATATCTTCAAGACACTGATTATCGCATTGGTGTTGGTTGTGCTTATCATCTACCTCTTCCTGCAGGATTGGCGGGCAACGCTGATTCCACTGGTGGCAATCCCCGTGTCGCTTATCGGTACTTTTGTCTTCTTCCCACTGTTGGGATTTTCGATAAATATCATCTCGTTGTTGGGGCTGGTCTTGGCTATTGGACTGGTTGTCGATGATGCTATCGTGGTGGTCGAGGCTGTTCAGGTCAATCTCGAGCGGGGGCTCTCACCTCGCAAGGCGGCCATCGAGGCGATGCGAAATGTCTCTTCGCCGATTGTGGCAACTACGGTGGTGCTGCTGGCGGTCTTTATTCCTGTGTCGTTTACGGGTGGCATCTCGGGTCTGCTCTTCAGACAGTTCTCGGTGACTATTGCTGTGGCGGTGGTGCTCTCTGCATTCAACGCACTGACCCTCTCGCCGGCATTGTCGGCTCTGCTGCTACGCCGCAAGGAGAGGAGAACCAGTGGTTTCTTTGCTGCGTTTAATCGAGCCTTTGATAGAGGTATGGCGCGGTATGGTCGCTTCACCGATACGTTTATGCGCCATACGGTGCGCACCCTTCTGTTTGTGGGTGTTATGTTGGGAGCTATCGCGCTTGTGTGGCATAGAGTGCCCTCGGGATTCTTGCCCGAGGAGGATCAGGGGTATGTTATGGTCTTTGTAAATGCACCCGAGGCGACATCGTTGCAGCGCACCGAAGCTCTGATGTCCCAGGTCGAGGCTGTTGTGAGCCGTTTCGAGGGTGTGGAATCGACCGCAACGGTTGCGGGATTCAATATGTTGGCAGGCATAGCCTCCTCAAATTGTGGCGTTATTTTCGTTGAGCTGACACCCTACTCCGAGCGTTCGCTCTCGGCGATGGAGATAGCCGACAGCCTGACTGGCGAGCTCTACGAGGCGGTGTCGGGAGGCGAGTGCTTTGCATTTATACCCCCTTCAATTCCGGGGCTTGGTGTCACTTCGGGTATCACCCTCGAAGTGCAGGATCTCGAGGGACGCGGTACGGCATATCTTGCCGAGCAGGCTTTTCGATTGATTGACTCGCTGAAGACCAGACCCGAAATAGCCTCGGTAACTACTCAGTTTAATGCGGATGTGCCGCAGCGCAAAATCGAGATAGACAAACTGCAAGCCCTCGAGTATGGGGTTTCGCTCGATGAGTTGTACTCCGAATTATCAACTCTGCTTGGTGGTGCTTACATCAACAATTTCAATAAGTTCGGCAAGTTATATCAAACATACCTTCAAGCATCTCCCGACTATCGTAACGACCGCCATTCGCTCGATGGTTACTTTGTCGAGGGTGGAAGTGGCCAGAGTGTTCCCATCACCGCTTTTGTCGAGGTGGTCGATACGGTCGGTGTGGAGTATGTGTCGCAGTATAACCTCTACCGTTCCATCGCGTTGAGCATTACCCCTGCTGCGAAGAGCTCGACAGGTGCTGCGATGGATGCCATCGAGCAGACGGCAAAGCGGGTTTTGCCCGATGACGTAGCTACGGCCTGGAGTGGCGTCTCCTACCAGGAGAGTGAGGCCTCGAAGTCGGGTGTTATGGTCTACGTTGTGGCGTTGGCATTTGTCTTTTTGGCTCTGGCATCTCTCTACAACAGCTGGGGGCTACCCGTGGCGATTCTGTTGAGTGTGCCGGTGGCGGTGCTCGGTGCCGTGCTATCGGTCGGGGCAATGCATTTGGCGGATGCTAAGTATGTGAACGATATCTATATGCAGATATCGCTGGTGATGTTGATAGGCCTGGCGGCCAAAAATGCCATTCTGGTTGTGGAGTATGCCGACCGGATGTTCTTTGAGCAGGGATTGTCGCTTGCCGAGTCGGCCCTCGGGGCGGCAAAGATGCGCGTAAGGCCTATTCTAATGACCGCCTTCGCCTTTGTGTTGGGTGTTATGCCGTTGGTCTTTGCGGATGGAGTTTACGCCACGGCTCGCAACATTATGGGAGTGGCTCTGGTCGGAGGTATGACCCTCGCAACCCTTGTGGGTATACTGCTCTACCCTGCCCTCTACTATGCCGTGGCCAAGATTGGAGGCTTTGAACGTAAACGAGAAAAACGCAGAAACAATGAAAAGGAGTCCTGAATCTATCGTTTTGTCGATTGTGGTGATGGTGTCTGTGGCGTTGGGGAGCGCAGGTTGCAATCCACGCCTGCCACGTCCATCGGTTGAGATACCATCGCAATATATCTTTGGCGAAGCCTTCTCGCAGGATACGCTGAATGTGGGTATTGAGTGGTGGCGCATATTTGGAGATGATGAGCTCAATGCGTTGGAGCAAAGGGCGTTGATGAATAATAACAATGTCGAGATTGCCCTTCTGCGCATTGAGCAGGCCCATCTGCAACTCGCCGTTACGCGGTCGGAATTTTTGCCATCGTTCGACTTTGATATGTCGGTCGATGGTCAGTACGACAATGTCGAGAAGTATACGCTGGGATACAAACTCGGCCCCTCGATGTCGTGGGAGTTCGGTATGGGCGGCAAGTTGAAACATTCACTCGGAGCGGCGCGTGCCGCAATCCTCGGCAGTGAGTGGGCCTACCGCGGAACGATGCTCTCGCTGGCGGCCGAGGTGGCAACCACCTATTTTACCCTGCTGCAATATGAGCGTACACTCGAGATTGCCCGCCAGACCTATGCTCTGCGCTCGGAGTCAGCCGTGCTTATTGACTCGATGTTTCGCTACGGGATGTCTTCGGGCCTTGACCTGGAGCAGGCGCGAAGTCTTGCGTTTACCGCCTCGGCGGATGTCGCGCAGTACGAACGCGCAGTGAAGCAGACTCGCCTGGCTCTCGATACCTTGCTGGGGAGTCCGCCGACAGAGTGTGACGATACGGGGCTGGGGATGAATCTGCTCACCGACTTTATGCCGGTGGATATCCCCATAGGCCTGCCCTCCGACCTGCTGCACCGCCGCCCCGATGTTATGGAGGCCTATTATACGCTGGTCGAGAGTGGTGAGAAGGTGGGCGTTGCCCGTGCCGAGCGTTTCCCCAATTTCGCAATGACATTGACGGGTGGTATAGCCTCCGACAAGTTCAAAAAGTTGTTTACGGGTATGCCCTTTGTGTGGGGTGCAGCGCGGTCGTTTACCCAACCGCTATTTGCCTTCGGACGGCTCAAGAAGAGCGAGGATATTGCCCGCAAGGCCTACCTACAAAGCATAGCTTCATATCGCCAGACGATGCTTGAAGCACTCGCCGAGGTCGAGAAGGCGTTGGTGGCCGTTGCGACCTACAACGAGCAGACTGAGCA
>JBGUTM010000263.1:0-11583 GCA_045133075.1 Alistipes sp.
GTCTGCCTGATGCAAACTCTTCGGGCAGGCGGCCCTTAAGCATTCCGACAAACATCCTGGCGATACTGTGGCGTTGTCGAGCTATAAAGAACACCACCAGGAACATCATTGCCACGGCTAAAATCTGGAAGATGACATCACCAATAAGAGTCTGAGGCGCGACTACCTCACAGATACTCTCGGCCGCGCACGACTCCGCGCCGAACATCTCCTCGACAGAGATGCTCCGCATCGAGAGCGAGTCCACCATCTGTAAGGTCTCACCACCACCCTCTTGCATCAGCGAGAGAGTATCCGCACACTGCGAATTATGCATTACCGACAGACTCATATGTACGTTTAAGTGTTATACGAATGGTTGTTCCGCGCCCGAGTTCCGACTCGACAACGGCGATACGTCCGCTGTGATACTCCTCGACTATACGGCGCGAGAGCGAGAGGCCGAGACCCCAGCCGCGTGTCTTGGTCGTAAATCCGGGTTCGAAGATTCGCTTCCAATTATTCTTGGCAATACCCTTACCCGTATCCTTCACATCTATCCACACCCTCTTCTCATCAGAGCAGATGCAGACATCTATGCTACCGTGGCCCTGCAAGGCATCGAGGGCATTTTTCAGCAGATTCTCAATCACCCATTCAAAGAGTGCCACATTGAGATTAGCTTGCACAGGAGCCGTAGCCAGGCCATTGTAGTCGAGTGTCACGTTGCGCGGTATACGTTTGCGGAAGTACATCACCGTCTCACCCACCACCTCATTGACATTGGCAGGCGAGAGTGGGGTCTCGGAGCCAATCTTCGAGAAACGGTCCACAATCTTCATTAGGTGGGTCAGATCCTTCTGCATCTCATTGACTGCCTCGGGGTCTACGCCCTGTGAACGCAGGTACTCAATCCATCCGAGCAACGAAGAGGTCGGCGTACCGAGCTGGTGTGCGGTCTCCTTGGCCAGTCCTATCCACACTCTGTTCTGCTCATCCTGTTTGGTCGAGCGGAAGGTGATAAAGACCATTACTCCAAAAATCAGAATTACCAAAATCTGGATGTACGGGAAGTAATATAGCGACTTGAGAAGTCGTGACTGCCCGTAGAAGATGATATGGTTATGATCATTGGTCCACCAGAAGCGTATGACTATCGGCGTATTCTTACTCGCAAACGAGTCGAGCGTATGGCGCAATCGTTCCGGTGTGTCGATAAGGTTGTCGGGGATAAGGTGTGACGAGATAACATTCAGATTCTCGTCCGTAATTATAAAGGGTATATTATTACGATTATTGACGATACCGGCAATCAACGGGTCGCCCATATAGTCACCCATAGCATCGCGATTAACCCTCTCCATAGCTCGTGCCCACAACTCCACATCGTGCTGCTCCTTTTCGCGCAGGTGACGCGCCATATCGTTCGTGAAGATGAGCGATATGCCGGCGATGGCAGCTCCTATGATGATTGCCACCACGCGATTGCGGAACGAGAGTATGTTGCGGATACGTTTCATCTTCGGTTCGGGTCTTTTACGGGGTTTTACTTACGGCGGGTATCGCGCGAAGAGAGGATATCTTCATACTCGGCCATATTGGCCAGTAGCTCCACTGCGGCTCCAACCTCCTTATCCTCACGCAGGGAGTGCTCGATTGCACCCTCCGAGTAGTAGTAACGCATAACAATATTGCTATTCAGGCTCTCGACAATCTCGTCACGATAGGTACGCAGATTGCTCTCGGTATCATCCTTCAGCTCGCGCTCGATAGTTTCGATATGGCCGGCAAGCTCTCCATCGAAGCGGTCGGCCTCAAGGGCCTTCTTGAGCAGGTCGAGTGTACGGCGCGTCTCGGAGATGTAGGCCACATCGCGACCCTTCGTAAACTCCACAAAACGCTCGTACTCCTCATCGCTTATCGAGAAGGTGCGCAAATCCAACGGCTCGGCATGGTGACGCTTCATATACTCATCGCCAAACTCATCAATGATACCCATAGCATAGAGCGTCATCGCAAAACGGCTGATATACTGTGCCTCCACCGGCACATCAGGCATAATGCCACCGCCATCGTACACCTTACGGCCATTGCGGGTCTTGAACTCGCGAATCAGCGAGTCGGCAACCACGCGGGCCTCCGCATCGTGATTCGAGTAGTCTATGTTCTGGATGCAACGGCCCGAGGGGATGTAGTATTTCGCCGTTGTCATCTTGACATAGGCATCGTAACCTATCGGACGAGAACTCTGCACCAGACCTTTACCAAAACTCTTCTGGCCCACAACCACAGCGCGATCCATATCCTGCAACGCTCCGGCAACAATCTCCGAAGATGAGGCTGTGTGTCCATTCACCAACACCACCAACGGCATCTCGGGCAGCAGAGGCTCGAGTTCGGTACGGAATACCTTATTCTCGCTCTCGACTCGACCGCGGGTGCTCACCACCTCGGTACCTTTTGGGGTGAAGAGCGAGACGATCTTCACCGCCTCCTGCAAGATGCCGCCACCATTGTTACGATAGTCGAGCACCAGAGCCTTCAGGTTACCCCCTTCGCGCAGGCGTTCGATGGCAGCTCGCATATCATCGTAACAACCATCCGTAAAGTCGGCGTGACGTATATACCCCACCGAGTCGTTGAGCATACCCGAGTAGGCAATACCCGGGATGGCGATACGTTCACGCTTGATATTCAGAGTGCGGCGCTTGCCGTCCACGAGATTTTCGATTGTTACCTTGACGTTGGTATTGGGATCGCCCTTCAGGCGCGAGCTCACCTGCTCGGTGGTGAAGCCCTTGGCATCCTCCTTACCGATAGCCACAATCTTATCGCCAATTTTCAGGCCGGCGCGGTCGGCCGGAGAGCCTTTATAGGGCTCAGCAATAACGATGTAGTCACCCCTCTTACGAATTAGTGAACCGATACCTCCATACTTACCCGTAGTGGCCAGTTCAAACTCCTGCATATCCGCCTCCGAGAGGTAGGTGGTATAGGGATCCAAGTCGCTAACCATTCCATCGGCCGCATTGCGCATCATCTTATCGGGGTCGAGACGATCAACATAGTGGGTCGAGAGTTCGCGCATCATATTGACCAGCAACTCCATATTTCGTCCCAGCCCAAAGTCGTCACGCTTAGCGAAGGTCAGCGCACCGGCCGCCACAACCATCACAACCGCCGTTGCTACATATCTCGTTATTCTCTTTTGTCTACTCATCTCGCTTGTGTGCTAAGTAACCATTCAGGCGCATCATCGCATAGGCAACCGTGCGGCGAACGCCCTCAATTTCGACTCCTCCCATCTTGCCGCGGCGTACCACAACTTCATCCTCGAATAGGAGGCGCAGGCGGCGGAAGAAGTTCGAGGCGCGAAAACGCATCTCATCCTCGTTCTGCTCCATAAGTTCGTATCCCGACATCACAAAGGCGGTCATTATCTGCTCCTTATCGGCATCCAGGTCGGCCGAACTTTCGCGCTTGATGTATCCCACCTTCGGATAGATGGCAACCCACACAAGAATGGCAACCCACAGTAGGATTCCGCGCGTAGTCTGAAACATCACAAAAATCGTGTCACGCGCCGAGAGCATCGAGGCCCCCACCACCGACATCAGCCACACCGCTACTACATACATAACGAGCAAGGCAACCAAAAATTTCACCGAACGAATTAAATATCTCATACTTTGTGATAATTGACAATTGATAGTTTATAGTTGATAAGTAAGGTATTTTATCTATTGCTTTGGTTGTTGGTAATTGCCGCGCCTGTCGCACTACGAAGAACCTCCTCCTCTTCAATTTTGATTTTTCAATTTTGAATTCTGAATGGTCAATTGGTCTGCCACCTGCTGCATCAGCCACTTCGGGGTTGAGGTTGCTCCGCAGATGCCTACCGACTCGGCACCCTCAAACCACTCGGCCTGCAACTCCTGCGCCTCCTCGATATTGTAGGTGCGGGGATTGGCCCTCCGGCACACCTCGGCCAGCACCTTGCCATTGCTCGACTTACGGCCACATACAAAAATTACCACATCGTGTCTGCGAGCAAACTCCTCGAGATGTTTCTCGCGCGAGGATACCTGGCGGCAGATGGTATCGTGGGCGGTAAGCATATCGGATGAGGGCAGACGCGAGAGCATCTTCTCCCGCAACTGCTCGAAGAGTTCAACACTCTGTGTGGTCTGCGACAGGAAGAATATAGGGCGCGAAAAGTCTATCTGTTCCAAATCCTCCTCCCTCTCCACAATGATTGTCGGGGCAGCAACCTGACCCGCCAGGCCGACAACCTCGGCGTGACCTCTCTTGCCGAGAATAACCACTTGGCCATCCACCTCTCGCATAGCATTGTGAGCCTTCACAACCCGCTCCTGCAACTTGGCCACCACTGGACAGGTGGCATCTATAACCTTGATGCCCAGCTCTCGCGCCTGCTCAAAGGTCGAGGGGGGCTCTCCGTGAGCTCTCACCAGCAGGCGACACCCTCCGAGCGTGGGCAGATCCTCATGAGATACCGTGCGCAACCCCAACTGCTCGAGTCGCTGCACCTCAATACGATTGTGGACAATATCGCCGAGCGAAAATACCTCGCCACTGAGCAAAGCCCTCTCTGCCTCGCCGATGGCCCTAACCACCCCGAAGCAGAATCCCGAATTATCGTCTATCTCCACACGCATTGTCTCTACATTTAACATCGGGTGCCCCCGAAGAGTTAGAAGCGTTAATTATAGATTTTCGACAACCTCCTGATAACGGGCATTAAACCACTCCATCTGCTCGGGAATGGTCATAAAGCTGTTATCGAGAACGATGGCATCATCAGCCTTGCGCAACGGCGAGATTGCACGCGACATATCGGCCTCATCGCGCGAACGTACATTCTGCTCAATCTCCTCGAGCAACACGTTATCACCCTTGGCACGCAGCTCATCATAGCGGCGCAGAGCACGAACGTGCGGATCGGCCGTCATAAATATCTTGAGTTCGGCATCGGGGAATACCACCGTGCCAATATCGCGGCCATCCATAACCACACCTCTCTTACGGCCCATCTGCTGCTGCATAGCCACCAACTTCTCGCGAACCTCGCGAATAGAGCTCACGGGGCTCACGCAGTTGCTCACCTCGATAGTACGAATCTTACCCTCGACCAAATCGCCATTGACGTAGATGTCGCTGGCCCCGCGGTCGGGATTGAAGCGGAAATCGATATTGATATCCTTGAGCGATGCCACCACAGCATCCTCATCCACCACACCCGAGCGAATGGCTCCGTGCTCGAGAGCGTAGAGCGTCACGGCACGATACATCGCACCCGTATCAATAAAGATGTAGCCGAGGCGAGCAGCTATGGCCTTGGCAAAAGTACTCTTGCCGCAAGACGAGAATCCGTCTACGGCGATGATGATTCTATTTTTCTTGTTATACTCCATTTGGCATTATGTCAATAAATGAGGAGAGAATAGTATATACACCCAACAGTGCGATGACGATGCCCGCAATGTGGTTAATCGTAAGCATATGACGAGGACGGAACTTGCGGCGGAAGAGGTTTATGAGTGAGGTGAGCATAATCCACCACACGGCGGCTCCGCCAAAGAAACCGAGGATTATCAGGATACTGCGGAAGATGCTTGCCACATCTGCCGCCTGGCTCTCGGCCGTGCCGATGCTGAATACGGCGAAGAAGGCGAGAATGTAGGGAATGACTATAACGAAGTTGGCAAGAGTAAATCCAAAAATCGAGACGAAATCCTGCCACAAGGAGCTCTTTCCTGCTCGGTTCTTGCGAATCTGCGGCACCGGATTTTGGAAGAAGATGTAGACACCTACAATCACCACGAAGATGCCGCCAATAACGCTCAATAGCGAGGTATACTGCTCAATCTGCGCCTGCAACATCGAGTAGAAGAAGAAGGCTATTACCGCCATCAGCGTATCGGCACACGCCACACCCAGGCCCGACACAAGACCCGAACGGCGGCTCTTGCTCAATGTTCGCTGTATACACAACACAGCCACAGGGCCCACCGTAATCGAGGCCGCCAAGCCCACGGCAAAGCCACGTAAGAGCAGTATTATAATCTCCAATCCAACCATCTTTGTCTATATTTGTCCGTTCTCTTACTCTTTTTGCGAGGAGTGGCTAAAACAACTTTTTCTTCGATGCTGTCACCACAAAATCCTTCAGATAGAAGGGTTCGAAGTAGGCTATATCCTCAAATCGACCCTCATCGAATGCCTGCTGTGCCAGCGGAGCGACACCTCTCACCGAGGGGGCAACATCAATCAACACCGCATCGCTCAACACCTCGGCACACTTGGCAGCTCCATTGCCAAAGATAACCAATCGACCATCCTTGCGCCACTGCTCAAAGCTATCCTCGGTCACAACCTCTGCAGCCACCTCCGTAAGAGCTACACCCTCACTATCAAACACCTGGGCATAGACCTCCATACGGCGAGCATCGACCATCGGACACAATCGCACCTGCGACCAATCCTCAACCGCGACAACTCCCGCCCGATAATCCTCACGGGCCACCGCCACAAGCGCATCGAGCGATCCCACGGCAATCAGCGGCTTCTGCAAACCGTAGCACAAGCCCTTGGCGAACGAGACACCGATGCGCAGGCCCGTATACGATCCGGGACCTTTACCCACAGCCACCGCATCAATCTCATCGGGGGTGATGCCTGTCGAGCGCAGGAGTTCATCCACAAAGACACCCACCTTGCGGGCGTGATCACGCCCCTGGTCACTCTCGAGCATCGAGACAATCTCGCCATCGCGGGCGATGCCCACCGAGCAGATGTCGGTGCCGGTTTCTATACAGAGAATCGTAGCCATCGTTATCTATAATTTTTCATTGCTTTATCCATTTCACGTTTAGCATCGTTAGCCTTCAGATACTCGCGCTTGTCGTAAGACTTACGACCTCGCGCCAAGCCCACAGCCACCTTTGCCAGCCCCCTATCATTGAGGAATATGCGCAGGCCGACCACCGTCAGACCCCTATCCTGCAGTGAGCGCTGCAACTTGTCGAGCTCCTTGCGGTTTAGCAACAGTTTGCGGTCACGCTTGGGGGTGTGGTTGTTGCACGTTCCCCAGCCATACTCCGCAATGTTCAGCCCTCGTAGCCACAACTCCCCACGGTCGAAGTAGCAGTAGGTATCGACCATCGAAGCCTTGCCCAGTCGCAGCGACTTTATCTCGGTGCCGACCAGTACGACACCCGCCACGAACTCCTCCAGGATCTCGTAGTCGAAGGTCGCCCTCTTGTTGCGTATATTTATCTTCTTGTAGTCGGTCATACTCTTTCAGTGTGTATTTATACACACTCATCGTGCAAAGATACTCTTTTTTTATAACTTGTGAAAAATTTTCGCTACAAGCATCAAACATCGAGATAGCACAGGAATCTTAAGTTTGACACCCAATTCCAAACTATTGATTAAAATTATTTCAACCGGCTCTCCAGTATTGTTATTTTGAGCATAAGCAGTTGTGCTAAACATACACGTTGCCAATCGAGTATCTTACAATCAGTTGCAATTTACGAATAAGATATTACATCCGCAAACATTTTGCAAAAAGAGGATATAGACATAGGCTTATACCCCATTCGGCACGAGATTTGTTCTGTTTGGATATGGGTAGAGCCGGATAAGGTAACTAATTCTTTTATCTTTGATATGTTTTACACACATCTTTCTGTTTATTTTCTGTTTGCACACTGTTGTATGTAGTGATACATACACGACCCCGGCCCTACCTTTTTTTTTAAGGTGGTAAGTGTCATTAGATTAGGGAATTTAGGGAATTTAGGGAATTTAGGGAGTTTAATGAGTTTAGGGATAGCAGCAAAGCCGAAAAATCTATACACTCTCCACGCTCTCTACACTCTCCACACTCTCTACACTCTCCACACTCTCTACGCTCCCGAACCTCCCGAACCTCCCGAACCTCCCGAAAATCACACCGCACCAAACAAATGGCAACCGGCGACCCTCACGGGCGGCCGGTTGCGCGCAAATATGCTTGGTTTGGAATAGAATGGTCTACTCTTCATCTGTATCGGTGTAAGCCTTCAGCAGCTTATCCTGAACATCAGAGGGCACCTGCTCATAGGATGCGAACTGCATCGTATATGTAGCGGCTCCCGAGGTGAGTGACGAGAGCGATGTTGAGTAGCGGTAGAGTTCTGCCAGGGGCACACGTGCATTCAGGCGGTCAAAGCCCTTATCGGACTCCATACCCATAATCATTGCACGGCGGTTTTGCAGGTCGCTCATCACTGAACCCATATATTCACTCGGTGTCAAAACCTCAACATTGTAGATAGGCTCCATAATCTTCGGGCCGGCGTTGCGGAACGCATCTTTGAAGGCGTTGCGGGCCGCCAGCTTGAACGAGATTTCATTCGAGTCTACCGGGTGCATCTTACCATCGTAAATTACTACGCGGATGTCGCGTGCATACGAACCTGTAAGCGGACCCTCGTCCATCTTCTCCATAATACCCTTCAGAATCGCGGGCATAAAGCGTGCATCGATAGCACCACCAACGATCGAGTTGTAGAACTGCAGCTTGCCGCCCCAATCCAGATCATACTCCTCTTTACCCTTGATATTGACGGTAATCTCCTTACCATTCACCTTATACTTCGTAGGCTCGGGCATACCCTCATAGTAGGGCTCGATAACCATATGCACCTCACCAAACTGACCTGCACCACCCGACTGTTTCTTGTGGCGATAGTCTGCCTGTGCGACCTTAGTGATGGTCTCACGATAGGGAATCTTCGGTGCAAAGTACTCGATCTCGAGCTTATTTTCACTTGCCAGACGGCTCTTCACGATATTGAGGTGGTGCTCACCCTGACCCTGGATAATGGTCTGCTTCAACTCCTTAGAGTACTCAACCAAGATTGTCGGATCCTCATACTTGATATCGTTGAGCAACTTACCGAGCTTCTCCTCATCGCCCTGCTCCTTAGCCTTCACAGCTGCACGGTAGCGCGGCTCGGGGAATACAATAGGATCAACCTTAACATGTGCGCCGGCAGCAGCCAGAGTATCGTTAGTGCGGGTACCCTTCAGCTTCACGGTACAACCGATATCACCAGCCGAGAGCTCGGTAACCTTGATACGGTTCTTACCTGCAACAGCGAAGAGCTGCGAAATCTTCTCCTTATTTCCTGTGCGGCTGTTCACCAACTCCATACCCTCGGTCACCTTACCACGCACTACGCGGAAGTAGGTAATCTCGCCGATATGCTGCTCAATCTGGCTCTTGAACACGAAGAGTACCGAAGGCAGAGTCTCATCAGCAACCAACTCCTCGCCCTCGATTGAGGTAAACTTAGGAGCTGTAGTGGGAGTAGTCGGGCCCGGAGCTACGTTGATGATAAACTCCATCAGACGCTTGGTACCGATATCTCGCTTACCGCTGGTACAGAAGATAGGCATAACCTCGCGGTTAGCAACACCCAGTTTCAATCCCGAGCGAATATCATCCTGAGTCAGAGCGCCCTTCTCGAAGTAGAGCTCCATAAGAGCGTCATCATAGACGGCAGCAGCCTCCGAGAGTTCCTGATTCAATGCCTGTGCATACTCCAGCTGATCCTCGGGGATATCCAGCTCCTCGCGAGTACCATTTTCATCGGTGAAGCGGTACATCTTCATCATCAGCACATCGATAAAAGCGGTGAAGCCTGCACCCTGCTCAACGGGGTACTGCACAATCACGGGCTTCACGGACGAAGCGGCGCGAACGCCCTCAACGGTTGCCTCGAAGTTAGCCTTATCGCCATCCAGCTGATTAACAACACCGATAAGCGGCTTATTCAGGATGCGGGCATAGCGCGACTGAATCTCGTCACCCACCTGCCAGCCATTCTGAGCGTTCATCACCATAACGCCAACGTCACCCACCTTGAATGCCGAGAAGAGGTTTCCGCAGAAGTCGTCCGAACCCGGGCAGTCGATGATATTGAGTTTACGGCCCATAAACTCCGTAAAGAGGGTTGTAGCATAGATTGAGCGTTTGTATTCGTGCTCGATATCCGTATTATCCGAAAGCGTGTTATTCGCCTCGACACTACCCCTGCGGTCAATGACTTTACCCTCGAATGCCATCGCCTCTGCAAGGGTAGTTTTACCCGTGCCCGGGGCGCCAATCAGAACTATGTTCTTAATCTCTTTTGCTGAATAATTTTTCATATTCTTATCTGTTTTAAGGTTTGTTTTTTATTTTCGGTCTATAAATTTACAAAAAATTTCCGAGCGCACAAGAGTAAAAATAAAAAAATCGCGTTTTTAGCGCGATTTTTACAACTTTTCACCCTTTCAGGTCCCTGTTTTTAATCTTTTCGGCTATATATCGAGCCCGGTAAGTTGTGCCGTTGCCCGCCTGCCCTCCTCGCCGAGCGAGAGTGAAAATTCATTTACAAAAAGAGCTATGTGGCGGTCGATGACATCATCCTCCATCTCCTGCGCGTGCGATTTAATATAGGTACGCGAGAGGGTCGGATTCTCGAAGGCAAAACGGATACTCTCCGCAAGCAGACTCTCGACCCGGTATTGGAGCTCTTCGCCCAGATCTCGGCGGATAACTATAGCCCCGAGTGGCAGTGGCAGCGATGTCTGCTCCTCCCATAATGCGCCCAGGTCGGCGACAAGCTCGAGGTTGCGCCTCTGGTAGACAAAGCGACCCTCGTGAATAAGCACTCCGGCATCCACATCACCTCGCTCCACAGCCTCGGCAATATCGGAGAAGAGCATCTCCCGGCGGTCGTCAATCTCGGGGAAGAAACGCTGCAACATAGCGTTGGCAGTGGTATACTCGCCCGGTATAGCCACCGAACGTATAGGGGCACAATCACCCTTGCGGCGCACCAGCAGCTGTCCGTTTCCACGTCCCAGGGCCGAGCCACTGTCGAGCAGAGCATAACGGTCGTAGATTTTAGGCAGCAGGGCCGTGCTGATTTTGCTAACATCGGGTGTGCCGGTTAGCACCTCACGGTTGAGCTCCTCGATATCGGCATACTCCACCTCAAACTCCAAACCTCGAAGGTCAATTCTATGATTCACGATTGCATCGAACGAGAACGTATCGTTCGGACAAGGCGATATGCGCAGGCGTAGCGGTCTTATCATATTCAGTTATAACTTTTTTGAAAATTTATGCCGGCCCGAACCGACCTCGACACTCCGGTTATCATCGGGCAGAGTAATCCTCGCTCTTGCTCCGACCGGAACGCCACATTCGAGTACAAACTCGCCACTCGCCACTTGCCACGCTACATCTATTCGGCCGTAGGGCGTATCGAGCGAGTAGCTAACACGCTCCAGACCTTGAGGCACGATGGGCGCAATCTCAAATGTGCGATACCCCGTATCGAGAGGCTTCAATCCGGCCAGATGGGTGTAGAACCAGACGATTCCGCCTCCCCACATCGGGTGGTTGTGCGAGTTTTTGCCATTCCACTGCTCCCAGGTAGTTGTTGCACCCTGCTCGATCCAGTAACCGAAGCTCGGGAGGGTACGCTTGTTTATTATTGAGTAGGCCAAGTCGGCCTCACCACCCTCGCACAACAC
>JBGUTM010000264.1:0-4475 GCA_045133075.1 Alistipes sp.
CGATATCGTGTTGCTCGTAGAGAGTGCTCACGCCGAGATGATGAATTGCCTTGCGTTGTTGCGCTCCATAGAGTCTTCGATGACCTTTGCCGAGGAGTATCTGCGCTCGAAGCGTGTGGCATTCTCACAGGGGATGACCTCCTCGGCGGAGCTTATAGATGCCGAACTGAATCTCGCCAAAGCGCGTATTGAGCGGCTCGAGGCAGCTTATAAGTTCGATGTGGCACTTGCCCGTCTGCTGGAGGCGGCAGGCTTGAGTGAAGAGTTTACAGATTACATCAAACGCGCCGATGCGCGTACAATAACATTTTGAAGTGTATGAAACGAGTAAATATCGTAGCCGTTATGGTGACGGTGGTGGTTGCCGTGGCGGCGATTGTGGCATTGAGTTGGTGGCTTGTGCAGCGTGAGCCGCTGCTGGTACAGGGTGTGGTCGAGTGTCGCACCTATCGCGCCTCATCGAAGATTGCGGGACGTATCGACTCGCTCTTTGTGACCGAGGGTCAGTCGGTGCGCAAGGGTGAACTGCTCTATACTCTCACAACCCCCGAGCTTGATACCAAACTCCTGCAGGCCGAGGCTATGCGCAGTGCGGCGAAGGCTCTCGACCGCAAGGCGTTGAGCGGAGCAAGAGTTCAACAGATTGAGGCTGCGCGTAACCTGTGGCAGAAGGCGCAGGCGGGTTTGATGTTGGCCTCCAAGAGCCTTCAGCGTGTGCGTAACCTCTATAACGATGGGGTGGTGCCGGCGCAGACCCTCGATGAGGCAGAGGCTAACTTTGAGGCTATGAAGGCTACCGAGCAGGCTGCCAAGGCGGAGTATGACCTTGCCCTTGCCGGCGCATCCATTGAAGATAAACAGGCTGCGGCGGCGCAAGTCGAGCAGGCACAGGGTGCGGTTGATGAGGTTGAAGCCTATATCCGTGATGCGATGGTCTATGCCCCCATATCGGGAGAAATCTCGACCATCGTGGCTGAGGGCGGCGAACTTGTCGGTAGTGGAATGCCCGTGGTCTCGATTCTCGATATGGAGGATGTACACGTTCTATTCAACATCAAGGAGACGATGTTGCCAAGCGTGACACAAGGCACTCGTTTCGTGGGGTATGTGCCGGCCCTGGGCTATAATATGTGGTTTGAAATCTCATACATATCGCCGCAGGCGGACTTCGCAATCTGGAGTGCCACGCGCACACGCGGAGGTTTCGATATCCGCACCTTTGCCGTTAAGGCTCTGCCCGTTGAGGGAGCTGAGGGGTTGCGGCCGGGTATGAGTGTGGTGGTCGATTGGAGGCAGTTCGAGCAGGAGGTCTGATATGCGCTTTGTGGCTGATGGGTGGAGAGTCCTCTGCCGCGAGGTGGAGCGTGTGGCGGGGCGTAGAAGTTACCTCGCCCTGCTTGTGTTGTTGCCAGCCACGGCAATACTCATCTTCGCCACACTCTTCGAACAACCCGTTACCGACCTGCCCATAGCTCTGTTGGATAGGGATAACACCCCAACCTCGCGCCGGCTCGCCTCGATGGTCGATGCTACGGCCGGTGTGGAGGTGCGCTACACGGTGCAGAGCGAAGATCAGGGAGATTGCCTCATCCGCCGAGGGGAGAGTTATGGACTGCTGATTATTCCCGAGGGCTTCGAGCGAGAAGTACTCGGTGGCGGGCAGGCGAGAATCGTATTCGGAGATTCGGGCGCAAACCTCACCGCCAATGGTATCCTCGCACGTGATGTGCAGTCGGTTGTGCAGACCTTCTCGGTCGGGACGCAGCTTGCACGGATGGAGGCGCAGGGTCTTGATCCCGATGAGGCTATGGCAATGGCTCTGCCGGTGTCATTCGATAGACATACACTCTTTAATCCGTGGCTCAACTATGCCATCTATCTCGCGCCGACATTTATGATGATGATGTTGCTGATATTTGCGGTGTTGGCAACAATCTATGCCATAGGCTCCGAACTCAAGGAGGGCACCGCACGCGAGTGGCTCGCCTCGGCAGGCGACTCGATGTGGGTGGCCGTGGTCGGAAAGCTTGCCCTGCCGGCCGTAGTGATGATGGCGTGGGGAGTTGTCTCTCTCTTTGTGTTGTTTGTGCTGCTCGGGCTGCCGATGAATGGCAGTCTCGGGCTGCTGGTACTCTCGATGGCTATATTTATAGCAAGTTATGAAGCTGTGGCACTGCTCTTTATTATTATGTTCGATGACCTGCGTGTTGCACTCTCATTTGGTGGCGGATACTCGGTGCTCTCATTCTCGTTCTCGGGCGTAACCTTCCCGACAATGGCGATGTATGCCCCTATACGCCTTGCCGGATACCTCTTTCCATTTACCTACTATATGAAGATTTATGTCGATTTGGCGGTGAGGGGTGCTCCCATAGGGTATGCGTTGGATGATATGGCGATGATGATGCTCTTCTGGCTGTTGCCACTGCCGCTGTTGTCTCGATTGAGAAAAATGTGTTGCGATGAACGATATTGGTACAAATCATAGAGTGTTGCCCTTAAGACAGGCCCTCTCGGTTATGCGTGGCGAATGGCGTGAGGTGGTGACCGATGGGGGTGTGCTGTTGATTATGGTCTTTGCCATATTTATCTATGCAACCCTCTATGGGCTGGCATACGGTAGCGAAGTGTTGCGCAATGTGCCGATTGCGGTTATTGACGAGAGCCACACACCCTCAAGCCGCCACCTGACTGCAACACTCGACCGTGGGCCCAATGTGGAGGTGGCTTACGAGACAACGGATATGGAGCAGGCGCGAAGATTGCTCTACGAACGTAAAATATACGGGGTGGTCTACATTCCGGCCGACTACGAACGCTCTCTGCTCGGTGGTGAGCAGACAACGGTGGGAGTCTATTGCGATGCGAGCTACTTTTTGGTCTATCGCCAGGCCCTTGAGGGTGTTGTTGTCACGCTGACAGCTACGGGGGTGGTGACCCATATGCGAAGGCTTGTAGCTCAGGGCATGGAGTTGCCACAGGCAGAGGCTGTTGCCGAGCCGATAATCTATGAATCTCGTAATCTCTTCAATCCCTATTTGGGATATGGAACATTCGTGATGCCTGCCATTTTTATAATTATTATCCAGCAGACACTGCTGATGGGTATCGGTATTGTAGGCGGAACAAGACGTGAAGAGCCGCTTGGGATGCCTCGACAATCCCGCCTTGCCGTTATGGTCGGCAGGGTGGGGGCTTATGCCTCGGTCAGCGGAGCGGTTGCGGCCGTGGCTCTCTCGATGCCGTACTACCTATTGGGCTATCCGATGCGTGGGTCGGTCGGAACGGTTGCACTCCTGCTGGCCTCCTATATCCTCGCCTGCACGATGCTCGGTATACTGCTCTCAACCCTCTTCAAGCATCGCGAGGAGCCTATTCTCTGGCTTTTGTGGTCTTCGATTCCGATATTGATGCTCTCGGGCGTGTCGTACCCGCGAAGTGCGATGCCCAATGTCCTGGTTGCTATCGGTGCCCTCTTTCCAAGTAGCCACGCCATAGCACCGTTTATTCGCGTAAGGGATATGGGGGCCTCGGTATCAGAGATTTTACCATCAATGGTAGTGTTGTGGGTGCAAGCGGTTGTTTATGGGGTGCTGGCTACATGGAGAATGAAAAAGGCGTCTGTCTAACAAGGTTCTTTTGGCATCTGTACGGTCTGTAAAACGCTCGTTAGCCTTTCGCATACTCCGCTTTTTCGGAGTGAGAATATCTTCAAAAGGCCCCGTGCTATACAACTTCTTACACAAAAAGAGATTGTCCACGATGGACAATCTCTCTTCTTATTTGTGGACCCAGAGGGGCATGATCCCACGACCTTCGGATTATGAGTCCGCTGCTCTAACCAACTGAGCTATGGGTCCGACAGCCGAGCCTTTTGAGCTTTCAGCGGTGCAAAGATACATAAAAATTCAAAATTCAAAATTCAAAATTCAAAATTATTTACTTTGATAGTATAAAATGAGCCGGATATGCGAATATCAATTCTATATTTTACATTCAACTAAAGGCCAATTGCCAACCGCTAAATTTATTATACCTTATATATATAAATAACAAGAAAATTGCGGTCGAGGGCAAAAAAAATGCCGTTCCTGTTTTGCGGATTGTTATTTATTATTATCTTTGCACCCGATTTCGGTCTGTACCGCTTTTGGTCTGCCGCTGAAATCGAAGGTTCTTTGAACGCACGAAGTGAAAAATAAAATTTTTATCACAAAAATTTGGTAGTTAAAAATTTTATTCATACATTTGCAACCCAAACCGGTAGAAATGCCGATGTAGCTCAGTTGGCCAGAGCAGCTGATTTGTAATCAGCTGGTCGGGGGTTCGAATCCCTCCATCGGCTCCAAAAGGGTCAGAGGGTGACGAAAGAGTAAGCTTGAAGACTCGGTCAAGATCGAGAGTCGGATAGGTGAGGCTGAGAGTCGCTGATGCCGGAGAAAATATGGGAAGATACCAGAGTGGCCAAATGGGGC
>JBGUTM010000265.1:0-5234 GCA_045133075.1 Alistipes sp.
CGAGAAACTTGTAGGGGTCGATTATATCCGCCGAATGATTATTGAGGGCAGGCCCGAAGAGGATATCCGTGCCCTCTGGCAGGAGGATATCGCCCGATTCCGCACCCAACGACAACCATACCTGCTCTATCAGGAGTAGACCCCTCTTGGGCCGACCACCGAATAGATCCCATTTCCTTGTCGCTTTTCGAAAAAAATACTATCTTTGCAATGGTGCGGTTTGAGCCTGTATCGTGCCGAACAGATGGATTAATCCCTAAAAACAGAATAATGAAAAAGATTTTATCTCTCTTGATGGTGCTCTTTATGGCACTTGTGGCCTGTCAGCCGATTGCAAATCCTGATGATGGAGGTACCTCCGGCAATGACAATAACAATAATCAACCCACCGAGCCGGGCGTACCTACGGATACAACCCTCCGCTCGATAGCCTTCGAGTCGCAGCAGGCCGATGGATCGGCAGTGGTCAATGGCCGCGGCGATACGAGTCAGCTGGTGCTGGATCTGGCGGTTGCACCCAAGGAGTGTGTGCCTGAGATATCGAAGAGTTGGAGGAGTGCTATTTCGTGTGAGGTGACCTACACCTCTTTGCAGGGTGCACAGCCCGTGCAGATGGCGGTGGTAGGCTACAAGGCGAATGTGAAGAGTGGCGTTATCTCCGTTACCTTCTCGGGCAAGAGCCTTTCGGATGCATTCTTTGCCGGTACACAGGGAGCACAGGCGGTGGTGAGAGTTACCCTCGGCGATAAGAGCGTAACCTCGGAGCCTATTAAACTGGTTGTCGGCGAGGAGACCGAGGATCTGAACGGATTGCAAAAGTATGCCAAGGAGTATGAGGTTAAGGTGTTGAGCTTCAATGTGCGATTGGACACCTCCGAGACCGATCCCAATAATAATTGGCCCAAGCGTAAGGCAGCCTGCGTGGAGCTAATCAAGAATCAGAGGCCCTGTCTTGTAGGTTTCCAGGAGGCTAAATATACCTCGCAGTGGCTCTACCTGAAGGAGCAACTCCAGGATGACTATGACGGCTGGGGTGTAGATCGCGATACCGGCAAGGAGTCGGGATCGGGTGAGGTTATGGGCATCCTCTATAACAAGTCGAAACTCCAGAAGATTGATGGTGGAACCTTCTGGCTCTCGGAGACTCCCGATGTCTGCTCGATAGGTTGGGATGCGGCGTGCAAGCGCACAGCAACGTGGGGCATATTCAAGCATCTGGCCACCAATCGTTACTTTCTTTATGTGAATACCCACCTCGACCATAAGGGCACGGAGGCTCGCGTTAAGGGCTTGGCGCAGTTGGCGGCATTCTTCCAGAAACACTCTACCTATATGTCGATTTTGAGCGGCGATATGAATGTCGAATCGACTCACGAGGCCTTCAAGGTGCTGACATCCTCGATGATGAACAATACTCGCAATGTCGCTCCCACAGGTCATACCGATTCGAATACGACCTATAATGCCTACTCAACAACCAAGATGTCGATTATCGACCACATCTATTGCAGTAAGTCTATGCAGGTGGTGGAGTATCACACCATAAACGAGAACTATGGAGTGCCCTACGTTTCGGATCATTATCCCATTTATGCGATTATTAAGCTGATGTAAAATCAACAGCGAATAAGCCACTTAAGGAGTTTAGGGAGTTTAGGGAATATGAAGGATTCGTGTAAGTTCCTCTGCTGTCCCTAAACTCCCTAAATTCTTTACCCCCCCCCATCACTTTTTTCAAAGGCGGGCTGTCCCCCGAATGGCAAATTCGGGACAATAGGGTAGGCTATTGAAATAGTCGATAGACGATGGTTACGCCGTGGGTGATGATTTCGAACTCTTCGGTAAGGGATTCGTTCGACACTCCCTGCCACATCGCCTCAAGACGATCTTGTGGAGGGGAGTAACGCAAGCCTCGCACAGATATTGTGGTTGAGGGGTTGAGCGTGAAGAGCGACACCTGCTGGCCCGAGAAACTCTCAAAGGTTGAGGGCTCATCAATAAAGTTGAAGATGCCACGTTCGCCCACCACGCGCACCTCGGCCTCGTGCAGGCGTGCAGCCAGGAGCATAATGTTGCCTATGGAGTGATCCTCGCGGCAACCGAAGGCTCCCAACACCGTAATCTGACGAAAACCCTGCTCGATGGCGTAGGTGAGGGCCTTCCACAGGTCGTTCACATCCTGCTCGGGGCGCACGATGACTCGGTCGGCAAAGCGGTTGCGCAGGCTCTCGGGTAGCGAGTCCATATCGCCGACAATGGCTGTGGGCACTCCGCCATGCAGGCAGAACTCCTCGGCTGCGCTATCGCAACATATCACCCGCTCGGCATTTGAGAGTAGAGAGGTGCAGAGCTTACCGTGGGGGTACTCTCCGGCAGCGAGGATTACGCACGAGGGTTGCTCGTTGATATCAGGCAGTCTGTGTCGTCTCATTGTCATAGTCACTATTTATCATCTGCAACCAGCGGCGGTAACCGAAGATTGCCAATACCGAATACAATCCATATAGTGCGGCGGTGGGGTAGAGCCCCTTGCTGATGTAGAGCCAGCAACATACCACATCGACCACAATCCACACCACCCACTGCTCGACATACTTGTGTGCCAGCATATAGAGGGCTACGATACTGGCAGCCGTGGTGAAGCTGTCGCCATAGGGTACGGTGCTGTCGGTGTAGCGCAGCAGGATGAAGAGTATTGCACCCCAGCAGACCAATCCGATCAGAGCTAATGGCACAATTTGACGGTGTGGGGTGTGGGTTATGGGGAGCTCTTCGCCTGTGTTGCCATTGTGGTGTCGCCACATAATCCAACCATAGATGCTGGCCAACAAGTAGTAGATGTTGATACCCATATCGGCATAGAATCCCGACTCGGCGTATATATGTATGTATACCGCGGGCATCACGATATTTGCTACCCACAGCCATACCGAGGCTCGATATTCGAGCCAGAGGTATATCAAGCCGATTGTGGCACCTGCAACTTCCAACCAAAACATAGTGCAAAAATATGCAAAAGGGTGAAAAAATGCAATCTACTCGCGTTCCAAAAGCCGGTTGGCCTCTTTGGCGAAGTTATAGGCCGAGTCGCAATACTTCCACTCGTTGTAGACAGCCCCCTTGCGGCGATAGTTTGCCACCTTGAGTTGGCGCGTGGAGGGGTAGTCGTACTTGTTTACCGTGAAACAAACCTTCGAAGGGTAGTCCAGTGCATCGAATTCGGCAATCTCCTTGGGTGTACACTCGTTGCGTTCGGCAAGCTTGACGATTATGTTGTCGTAGTTCACACGCTTGGCGCGGCGATACCACTTTGTCGCCTCGGTCTCGAAGGAGGTGCCGTGGCGGAAGTGTATCTCCACGGGGTCCCCGCCATTTGTCGGGGTCAGCACAGCCAGCGGAAAGCGACTCTTGAATCGTTTAAGATTTTCTGCGTAGCGGCTCTCCTCCCACGGAATCTCGTGCAGGGTGCCCTCGACATACTCGCGCAGCGAGCGCAGAATCTTGATGTAGTCGGGTGCAGGCACAAGCAACCCAACAAAGGGTGAGTTGTAGCGTATGCCGGTGAATTGGCACATAAAACTGCCCCAGCAGTTCTCGCTAATGATTGTCACATTCTTGTTGCGTAGTGTTTTGCGCCACCACCAATGGCGTAATGCGGCTATCGGGTGTATCATTATTTACTTGAAATCGAAAATTGATAATTATTGGCAATAGACAATAAATGTACTCTTATGTTAACTGATAGGCACGAGCTCCACCTTCAGGGTCTGCTCCTTGCCTCTCGGCAGGGTTGAGTAGAATCCCACGCGCAGAGAGCCTTTGTTGTCGGTGTCGAAGCTATGGCGCGGGGTGTTGGGCAGTACAAAGGGCTCTACACTCTTTGTCGGCGATACCACGCGCAGAAGCATCTTCTTGCCACCCTGCTCCAGCTCAATCTCGGTGTGGCTCACCACACGAGGTGTGGCAGGGGTACATATCGTCCAGCGCACACGGCAATCCTCTCCGCCAGCCTTCATCTGGTCGGTGACGGTCAGCTTGCCATTGCCATCCACGATGATGGTGCGCACAGCACGCTCCAGGTCGAAGTATAGTGATGAGAGGTCGAATGTGGCACCACTGCAGTCGGGGTCGGTGTAGGTTGCCACCATCGGTGCCGAGCCGTCAATCTTCAGACGCTTATTGTTTACCATCAGCGTATTGTGCGAATCGAGCGAGAGACGGAAAACATCCCAACGCTGTGATGCCTGGCGCATATTCCACAAATCGACACCGGCGGCCTCGAGCGAATGATAGTCCTGTGAGCCGAGCTCCATAGCCCATCTCTGACCAGCCCACTCATAGACAAACGAGCCGGCATCCATATGTGCGTGGGGAAGGCTCGGCGAGCCGCCCTTGGCTCCGAGGTAGAGATTCTGGTCGCGGCAGATAAATATCGGCTGTGCACCATTGCCCGACCAACAGCGATCCTTGCTCGGGGTAACCCTCTCCAGGTCACAACGGGTCATAAACAATATAGCCAGCGGCAGCAGTCGGCGAGAGCCGAGACGCAAAAACTTCTTATGTGCATTGAGCATAGTAATTCTGCGCTCGTTCCATAGCATCGACATATCGCCCGTTTCGGCGGCAAACCAATACATCAGAGGGTTAATCACATCTGTAGCCTGTCCATCATCCGAGAAGTTGTAGACGCGGCGGTCGAAGGATTGCATATAGTCCATAAAGCGGGGCGAATCGAGGAATCCGGGATACTTCTCCAGCCCTTGAGTATCCAATCCGGCTGAGCGCAACGACTCGATCATCAGTACCTGAAACCAGGTTCCGTAGTCCCAATAGCTGTAACCCTCGGGGTATATTCCATCGGGGCCGTATGAGGGCATAGCCAAGTGGTTACTCTTGGTCGATTTTGCGATATGGCTCTTTGCGAGTTCGGGGTAGCGGTCGGCTATGACTATTGCACCCATCACCAGGCCCGCATTGCAGACCGAATTCCAATTATTGACACCGCGATACCACCAATAATCTGCGAGCTCGGCAGCACGAAGGCCCTTCTGGGCGATCGCATCGGCGATGGTGGTGCGGCTCGCCTCGGGCAACAGGTCGTAGAGCCAGTCGTAACCTAAGGCCAACGCTGCGGTCATCTCGCCCACATCGAGGAAGTGTGAGGGATTCCAATCGGTGAATGAGGCTGCGGCCAGCATCTCCTTCTCGGCACGTGCGGCATACTGCACCTCACC
>JBGUTM010000266.1:0-3841 GCA_045133075.1 Alistipes sp.
TTACGATCTATATCATCAAATTGGGGTTTCATATCTCTCATTACTTTATCACGTTTAACTCCCTGCCAACCTTAATAAATGCCTCCACGCAACGATCCAGCTGCTCGGTGGTGTGACCCGCCGAAACCTGTACGCGGATACGGGCCTGGCCCTTCGGTACCACGGGGTAGTAGAATCCCGTGACGAATACACCCTCCTCTTGCAACTTTGCTGCAAAATCCTGCGAGAGTTTTGCATCGTAGAGCATCACGGCGCAGATTGCCGATTGTGTGGGTTTGATGTCGAAGCCTGCCGCCAACATCTTCTCTCGGAAGTGCTCGACATTTGCAACAAGACGGGCGTGTATCTCATCACTCTCCTCCAGCATCTTGAACATCTCGATACCGGCACCGACAACTGCGGGAGGCAACGAGTTTGAGAAGAGGTAGGGGCGCGAACGCTGACGTAACATATCTATAATCTCCTTGCGACCGGTGGTGAATCCGCCCACGGCACCACCAAAGGCCTTGCCGAGGGTTCCGGTGAGGATGTCTACCTCGCCACGCAGGTTGTAGAGTTCGGTGATACCGCGACCCGTAGCACCCAGAACGCCTGCCGAGTGGCACTCATCGACCATCACCAGGGCATCGTACTGACGAGCCAGCGCACAAATCTTGTCAAGCGGGGCGGCGTTGCCGTCCATCGAGAATACGCCATCTGTAACGATTATGCGGAAACGCTGTGCCTGCGCCATCTTCAGACAATTCTCCAACTCCTCCATATCGGCATTGGCATAGCGGTAGCGTACTGCCTTGCAGAGGCGTACTCCGTCAATGATTGAGGCGTGGTTGAGCGAGTCAGAGATGATGGCATCTTGTTCGGTGAAGAGTGGCTCAAACACACCGCCATTAGCATCGAAGCAGGCTGCGTAGAGGATTGTATCCTCGGTGCCGAAATAGTCTGCAATGGCCTTCTCGAGCTGCTTGTGGATATCCTGACAACCACAGATGAAGCGTACTGATGACATACCGAAACCACGTTCATCCATTGTGCGCTTTGCGGCCTTGATAAGGCGCGGATTGTCCGACAGACCGAGATAGTTGTTGGCGCAGAAGTTTAGTACCGGCTTCTCGGCAACGGTGATCTCTGCACGTTGTGGTGAACAAATGATGCGCTCGGTCTTGTAGAGACCAGCCTCGCGAATCGACTGCAATTCAGCTTGCAGATGCTCTTTGATTTTTCCGTACATAAGGCAAATATTTTTTAAGTTTTTATCTCTTTGTTATTAATTGTTACAAAGATAGTGATTTTCATCCGAAAAAAAACAGGTGTTTTCGGATGAAAAAATTACAAATCGCAACATTTTATCGAATTGGGCGGCTATTTTGAGGTGGAGCCTCCTCCCGTACCCCTAAAAACTCATAGCACACGCCATACCGAGAGCCTGCTGCTCGGGGTAGTAGATAGGTGTGGTTACCAACGCCTTGCGGCGATTCATCTTGAAGATTTTACGGTTCAAAGGAAGAAGCCAATATCCGATGCGGGCCGAGATGATGCCGATGCTGGCTCCGGCCAGCACATCATTGAGCCAGTGGCGGCCGTTGTAGAGGCGCATAAAGGCTACGCCCGTAGCCACCGTATAGGCTGCAAGGCCGTAACCCCAACCATACTCTGCGCGTACCAACTCTGCACCGGTGAATGCTGTGGCGGTGTGTCCCGAGGGGAACGAGTTGCGGGCACTCGTGTCGGGGCGTTGCTCTCGGATGGTGTATTTGAGGCCGTTGGTCAGGGCCGTCATAGATATATATGCAACTACGCCGACCGCGATACGTTCGGGGACAGTGTGCTTGGCCTTCGCCTTTGTGGCACACAATCCCAGGTAGGTCGCCACCGGAAGATATTGGATATAGTCGTCAAAGTGGAGATGGTGCCCATTGCGGATTGTGGTCATCCCGTCACGCACGGCGCAGTTGATGCCGCGCATCGGTGCATTCTCGCCGATGCCGAGGGTGCCTATCAGAAATAGTGCTCCGGGGACAACCAGCTGCTCGACACGGAAGCGAGTTGTGTAGTCGCTATGCTCCTGCCACCACCCTCTCTTTCGTAGTACGATACTCTCGGTCGATGCACAGGTCGCCTCGGTGGTCTCTTCGGGGATTTGCTCGGGTGAGCGTTCCTGACCAAGAGAAACCATCGGTGCGGCTACCATCAGCAGTGCGGCGCATAAAGTTCCTATGTGTCGTAAAAATCGCATATTCTGTCACAAATGTAGTAAAAAAAGAGAAAATATATGGTACATCCGACCTCGATCGGTAAAAGTAATGTATAAAAATCGTAAAAATCCCAACTTCGAGCTGCGTTGTTAATGAATTAACAAATAATTTTCTTAACTTTGCGGCGTCTTTGTAAAACGGGCTTTACGAATTTAACCACATAAAAAGAAAAACACTATGTTCAAGATTGATTCTTACGATTTTACCGGTAAGCGCGCGATTATCCGCGTAGATTTCAACGTGCCCCTCCATGGCGAGGGTCAGGTGACTGATGATACCCGCATCCGCGCTGCGATTCCGACCATCAAGAAGGTGCTCGAGAAGGGTGGTGCAGTTATTCTGATGTCGCACCTGGGTCGTCCCAAGAAGAACCCCGATCCCAAGTTCTCGTTGGAGCAGATTATCCCCGCTATCGAGGCTCGTCTGGGCGTGAAGGTTCAGTTTGCAGGTGACTGTATGGGCGAGAAGGCTGCCCAGATGGCTGCTAACTTGAAGCCCGGTGAGGTTATGTTGCTCGAGAATCTCCGTTTCTACGCAGAGGAGGAGGGTAAGCCCCGCGGTTTGGCTGAGGATGCAACCGATGAGGAGAAGAAGGCTGCAAAGAAGGCTCTCAAGGAGGGTCCCCAGAAGGAGTTCGTCAAGAAGCTCGCTTCGTATGCTGACTGCTACATCAACGATGCATTCGGTACCGCTCACCGTGCTCACTCTTCGACCGCACTGATTGCTGACTACTTTCCCGAGGATAAGATGTTCGGTTACGTTATGGAGAACGAGCTGAAGGCTATTGATGGCGTGATGCAGAATCCCCAGCGTCCCTTCTGCGCAATTGTAGGTGGCTCGAAGGTTTCAACCAAGATCTCGATCATTGAGAAGTTGATGGAGAAGGTTGATTCGATTATCATCGGTGGTGGTATGACCTACACCTTCGCAGGCGCACTCGGCGGTAAGGTTGGTAAGTCGATCTGTGAGCCCGATATGTTCCCCGTTGCACTCGATATTCTGAAGAAGGCTGAGGAGAAGGGTATCAAGTTTGTGATGTCGCCCGATGCACTCGTTTGTGACGACTTCTCGGAGGAGGCTAACACTCAGTACGCTTCGGTAAAGGATATCGATGATGCTTGGGAGGGTGTTGACATTGGTCCCGAGGGTAAGGCTCTCTTCCGTGAGCACATTCTGGGCTGCAAGACCATCCTCTGGAACGGTCCCGTAGGCGTATTCGAGATTAACAAGTTCTCGACCGGTTCGCGTGCAGTGGCAGAGGCTATCGCAGAGGCTACTCAGAACGGTGCTTACTCGCTCATTGGTGGTGGTGACTCGGTTGCCTGCATCAATAAGTTTGGTCTGGCAGACAAGGTATCGTATGTATCGACCGGTGGTGGTGCCCTGCTCGAGTATATGGAGGGTAAGGAGCTTCCCGGTGTGGCAGCTATCCGTAAGTAAGAATATCTATTCTCATAGAAATTCTTTAAGGATATATAGCTAATAATAGTTTTGGGGTTGGAACATTGCGTTCCAACCCCAAAATCTTTTTTGTGTAGTGGTTGCTAATCTTTAGAAGTTATATTGTGCCATCACATTTACGCGGTTGG
>JBGUTM010000267.1:0-3191 GCA_045133075.1 Alistipes sp.
TCAACGCGCTCATTGCCCTCCTGGAGGTTGTATACTACCGTCAAAATCACCTTTTGGAGGTTGCTCTCGAATGAACGGGCCATAGCCGAGAGGTTGAGCGTTGCGCCTGCCGATACGGCCTTCAAATCTGCACTTAACGACACTTGAACACGGCCAATCTGGGAGCCCTTCACACAACGTACTGGAGCTGCCGTGCGTCTATTGGTGAAATCGACAATCTGGCGACCCTGATATGAGCCCACGTTCAGCTCGCTCCACGAGGCCTCGTTTGAGAGGTATATGCGGGCGCGGTGCATATAGCTGTCGTCTGCATTAGTGCTGATGATTGCCGATTGGAGGTCGGCCTTGCGGCCTACATAACGCCACGAGCCGATTAGCGAACTCAATCCGCGGTCTACACCCTTGTATCCCGTGTATGGGAAATATAGGTCTACGGTTTCGGAGCCCGAACCGGCAACCTTAGGTACGGTACGAATCTGCCCGTAGTCGGTGTAGGAGAATGTGCCCGAACCATCAACGTATGACATAAGAGTACCCAACTCACCTCCCGACACACGATAGCCGAAGGGGCAGGGATCGTAGATGGTCTTGTTGGTAAGACCGGTTGTTTGGTCATAGCCCCACAGAAAATCATACTTGGTGTAGGTCCAGTTGTAGAGGTAGCTCTGCGTCTGCTGCGAGGGCAGTATCAGATACATCGGGTTCTCAATGCCATCGCGCAGTGTGGGATATGGTAACTGTACCACCTCGGCGGCATCCTTCTGTGCAGAGGAGTAGTCGTAGTAAGGGGCTGTGATAAGGTTGATGGGGTAGTAGTTGTATGCCGGTGGGCCCATTGAGGGGTCTTTGCGTCCCCACTGATAGTATAGGCCATAGGTCTCGAGCGCATCCTCTGCGCCCGTCCACTGCGAGGCGGTAGCTCCGAGGTTGCGGTCTAAAATCGTGAACTCGCTCTCACCGATGATTATGGTGTGCTGTTGTGGCATATCGGTAACCCAGATGTGCCAGCTCCACAATATCTTGTCATCCTCATCGTAGACGGCAATCACCGCATTGCCTTCCACATCGGGATCGGGCAGGCGGAAACGTACATATCCGTAGAGAAGTTCGACCTGTGAGATGAGTCCCAGACGGCTCTCCCATAGTAGTTGTGCCCTGACGGGGTGGATTGTTGCCGATGTGGGGTCCATCGTCTGCGCACCCGAGGAGATAATTCCCGCCTGACCATTGCCGATGACTGTTGCCGAGAAGCAGTAACCATCATAGAGGTTGCCTGTCGAGGGTACGGTCAGTGCGTGTGGGTCGATGACGTAGCAGTTGGCATACTTGTAGGTGCTGACGTAGCTCTCACCTTCTTCAAATTCGTGGAGGCGTGAGAGGTCGTAGAAATGTTCATCACTCTCCACCTCGAGGATTGTTGCAATGGTACCATCGGTCCTCAGGTTGAGGTGGATGTCGTAAATCATACCCTCCTGGAAGATTGTGTGGGGATTGCCCTTGGTGTCTATGTAGTCGGTGGTGATGTTTACCAAGTAGACTCCCGAGGTGGTGTGCAACTCGATGTCGATAGCCTTGTTGGGCTGGATAAGCGCATAACCCAGATAGGATTGGTGATTCTTGTCGGTGCCTCGCATTGAGATCGGGAAGGTGGCCTCGCGGTTCATCTCGGGGTCACCACACAACTCGCCAAAGATAAGCCCCGGGTCGAGCGAGAGGTGGGTATAGTCGTCCCAATGGTATACCTCGCCAAACTCTCCCGGCTCGCTCGGTAGCCATATCTTACAGGATGTAGGCTGATTCTTGAGGTCTACCTGCTCCAGTTCGCCCCACATCGTCAGGTTTTGTGAACTCTGCTCGGCGTAGGCGAATACTCTCACTGCCGAGAGATAGTGGCGATAGTTGAAGAAGTTACGATATATGGGGGCATTGTCGCGGTGTCCGAAGGGACTTTGCCAGATACTCTGCGAGGGGTTGGCGGGGTGAAAGTCACTATTGAGCGAGGAGCCCGGCAGATGCCAATGCTGAGCCTCACAGACATCGCTGACCATAAGGTCGGTGGTGCCGTTTAGCCCCGTGAAGTGTATGCCGACAATATCGCGCTCCACGCCGGCAATCTCCACTCGGTCGTTGCAACGAACGGCATTGAAGCGTTCGTTATCGAACTGGGTGTCGGCCGCCACTCCGTCACGGCGCGGCAGGTTGCACGTGCGCGGATACCATCCTACCATACGCGTATGGTAGAAGTTGGTAGTGTCGTCATCAATGATGTTGAGCTTGTAGGACTGCACCGGCTCGAACGATATGGAGCGCAGGTGGTCCTCCGTATTGTCGGGCGAGGCTGCCACCATAGCCTCCACCAGGTAGGCCTTATTCCAATTCACCGTCAGCGGAGTCGAGGCATCGTGTCCGGTGTATGTGTAGAGGCCGCTGTTGTAGTTGCTGATATCCTCGTCAAGGCGCAGGAAGTTCGAGGCGAGGGTCTTGGTTGTGGTGTTGTTGATCAGCGAGCGTTGCGACATACGCGCCGCTGCCAACGGAGCCTTACGCTGCTCGATCGAACAGCTTGCTGCGAAGTCGGATTGTACGAATCCGGGGGTGCCATCCCCATCGGGAATCACATCCTTTTCGTTCCACGTCTGACAGCCGACCATCGCAGTAAGCATCGCGGCGGCGGTAATCAATCGGTATATTATATGCTTAACTCTCATAATTTTAGCTCTCAAAAGTTTAATCCTTCATACATCTTACCATCAGACCGAAGGCTGAGCCGTTGCTTGAGCCTTCGTTGGTGTCTGAGCCACAGTACTGACCCGATACCGAAGAGTTGTAGTAGAATGTTCGTGTATTGTATTGTCCCATAGGCATACCCGTATTCATACGACCGACTGTGCCTACCGATGAGTAGGCACCGGTTGTCGCGTGGCGGTAGCCGGCAAAGGGGAACCACATCTTGCCGAAGTGTTGCTTGTCGGTGACCATGCCGCGCTTTGCCGAGTCGTAGTTCATCTCGACACTCAACGAGGTGGTTGCAGCTCCATTGTCGCCTTCGGCATACTTGTAGGTGCCGTCATAACGCCAAGCAAAGTGGAACGGAGTGCGATATCCGGGTGGGCAGGGGTCGTGCATAGTCTTCGAGAAGTTCTGGCCCTGTGCCGAGTAATCCTTCACGGCATAACCCCATAGTGCTACAT
>JBGUTM010000268.1:0-1062 GCA_045133075.1 Alistipes sp.
TATCGCTCGGGAATGGGCTCGGGCATACGCTGGTCGATATCGGTAATGTAGTTCGACTGCGCCTCGCAGAAGATTGCTACATCGGTATCGGCACGGCGCATCCACTCTACAAAATTGTCGTAGTTGTTACCCTGGTCGGCCCACATTCCGTTCTGGATATTGTAGTCCATCACTCGCAGGTATTGGTCGCGGTTGAGGTGCTCCAAGAGTTTAACCTCCACGTTGCGCAGACCGAACTTTTTGAGTTCCTTGGTTGCGTAGTGGGGTGCCTGCCAGGTGATTACACTCTTCTCGGTTGCTCCGCTGATGACGATGCGGGCCTTGTGCCACCAATCGCCTTCGCCTGGTACGGCAGCTCCATTCTCGAGCCACAGACGCTCCACGAGCGAATCCTCGTAGGGGTAGTTGCGGTCGTTGAGCGCACGGTTGATGCCGTCAATCGAGAACTCGCGGATGACTCCCGCATCGGTAATCTCAAAGATTAAGTTTGTCTTTGCGGGACGGCGATACTCGAATGTTACCTCGATATCCGAAATGCCCGTTTGTATGCCACGCTCACAAAGTGACATAGAGTGTTTGCTCTCGACAACGAGCGAGGCCGGCGAGGGGCTTGCAAAACTGCTGCCTGCCAGCAACATCAAGCTTGCTGCTACAACAGAGAAATAGTTAGCTCTCATCGTATTGGCGGATGGCGATTAGTCGTGAAGACCCTTGCTGCGCAAGTAACCCATCAGAAGGTCGATACGGTCGGTCTGGATCAGCGTTGCGCCGTTTTTAATCATATAGCCGTAGACCTGCTCTGCATACTCGGGGCTCTGAACAGCCAAGTCGTCATCGTGGCCGCCACAGAGTACGGGCCAGAGGGTATTAACCCAAACCTTCGAGTTGTTCTTCAGAATAGCGGCTGCGGCTGCCTCAAAACGATCATCGAAGTCGGGCTTCCACACCAACTCGTATGCGATGCAGGGGAACTCTGCAAAGTGCGAGTGCAGATACTCCACCTTGCCCTCCTTGTGGAGGTCTACGATGGGCATATACATCATATTCTTCTCGTACGAAGCG
>JBGUTM010000269.1:0-5759 GCA_045133075.1 Alistipes sp.
ATTCGGCGCGGTTCTCGCCAATCTTCGAGCGCAGAGCCATCTCGCGCAGACGTGCTGCTGCGGCACGTTCGTACACGAGGGCTGCCACCGCTTCACGCCGCTCGTTGCGGGTCTGGGCGAGGGCCTGTTCGAGCGAACGAAGTTCGGAGGGCTCCTTTGCCGAGGCTATGTGGGCACGCGAACCGGCCTCATCGAGGATGTCGAGAGCCTTGTCCGGAAAGTGGCGGTCAGTGATGTAGCGGTCGGCAAGCGATACGCATGCCTCGAGTGCCGCCTCGCTGTAGCGCACGTTGTGGTGTTGCTCGTATTGAGGGGCTACATTGTGTAGGATTTGTAGGGTCTGTTCCCTTGTTGTTGGCTCGACCATCACACGCTGAAAACGACGCTCGAGGGCAGCATCGCGCTCGATATTCTCGCGATACTCATCGAGGGTTGTGGCTCCGATGGTCTGGATATCGCCACGCGCGAGGGCGGGCTTGAGGATATTGGCCACATCGAGACCTCCCTGAGTTGCTCCCGCACCTACGATGGTGTGAATCTCGTCTATAAATATAATGGTATCTTTCGCCTTGCGCATCTCTTCGAGCAGTTGCTGTATGCGCTCCTCGAACTCGCCACGAAACTTGGTGCCCGCGACCAGCGAGTTTACATCGAGCGCAAAGAGCCTCTTCGAGGCGAGGGTGTAGGGGACAT
Source organism: Alistipes sp. (assembly GCA_045133075.1). GTDB lineage: Bacteria > Bacteroidota > Bacteroidia > Bacteroidales > Rikenellaceae > Alistipes. Next base: position 694 of record JBGUTM010000269.1, read on the forward strand.
CTCCCGCCACAATGCGCAGAGCCAACCCCTCGACAATAGCACTCTTGCCCACGCCGGCCTCGCCGATGAGCACGGGGTTGTTCTTCTTGCGGCGTGAGAGAATCTGCACCACGCGCTCAATCTCCTTGTCGCGACCTATTACGGGGTCGATGCGACCCTCGCGGGCCAGGGAGGTTAGCTCGGTGCCGAACTTCGCAAGTCCGGAGATTGCGGAGCGTGTGTCATTGTGCAAAAACTCCTCGGGACTTGGCTCGGGGTAGTCGTTATGGCGTACCTCCGAGGTGATGATAATCCTCTTCTCGGCCAGGCGCAGGGCATCGGCAGCCAGCTCCTCGGGCGAGAGTCGGTACATCTTCATCACACGTGATGTGCAGGTCGAGGGGTCTTGGGCTATGGCCACCATAGCGTGAATTGTCGATATGCTTCGGCTATCGTCATTCGAGTCGCGCAGCTCCTCGATAAAATCCTTAAAAAACTCCTCGGGGGAGGCTTTGGCTTCGGGCTCGGCCGCCGCCTCGCGCTCGATGCGCAGGGTCATCTGGTAGAGTTCCCAATCCTTGAGCCGCGCAGCGAGTATCTGGTGCGCCAACGAGCCCTCCGAGCGGATTATGGCCAACATCAGTTGATCCTTCAGTGCACGTCTACGGTCGGTTTTGGAGGTGTCGAATACCACTCCGGCGATGATGCCTTCGAGTGTCTTTGAGATTTTTATCTGCATTTTGTTTCGTATTAAATTTCGGCATAATAACGACTCGAAAGGTCTTGATATTATATCCAAAATCGGCCTGAAACAGATGCGGAAAGGATATTTTGCTGAAAATCAGCAAAGTGTTTTATTAAAATAATTTATTGTATTTTTACTTTCTTGGCCACTCCCATATCTCCATATTGCGGATTTCGCTACCCTCAATCTCAAACCGAACGGCAGTTCTTACCTTATGCGGTCCATATTCGCCTGCGGCCCCGGGGTTGATATGGAGCAGGTCGTAGATTGGATCATAGATAATTTTGAGAATGTGGGAGTGTCCGGCAACGAAGATTTTGGGTCGGCAGGCCTGAATCTTGGCCACGGCGCGTGGGTCGTAACGGCGCGGATAGCCGCCGATGTGTGTCATCAATACATCGCACTCCTCCACACGAAAGTAGGCAAAGTCGTTATATGCGCAGCGAGTGATGCCACCATCTATATTGCCATATACGGCACGAAGGGGCTTGAAGGCGGCGATGGTGTCGGCCAGCTCTATGGAACCGATATCGCCGGCGTGCCACACCTCGTCCACATCCTTGAGGAAGTTGCGCAACGGCTCATCGAAGGTGCCGTGAGTGTCGGATATGAGGCCTATTTTCCGCATCGTGTGGGTGTGGTGGAGTTTAGTAGTTCGAGTTGAGGTAGTCCGTAGGCAGGAAGAAGGTCTTGCGCTCGGGCAGCGAGAGGTCGCGGATGTAGGTGTCGCGTTGTTGTTGCGCCCCTTTGGCGACAAACTCCTCGAGGAAGAGCAGAATCTCTGCGTGGTTGTTGTGCATAGGCTCCCAGGCCATTGCGTGCGTCTGGTACTCTACCGAGTAGAACCAGTAGGGTGCGCCAGCCTCGCGCAGACGGCCTGCGATATATTTCGAGCCGAACATTCCGCGGCCGAGGATGGCCATCTTGTTGTAGGGTACCTGCGTGTCGGAGTTGCCGTGAAAGAGCAGGGTGGGGGCTATCGGGGCTGTCCACTCGGGCGCACCCTCGAGCGAGAATACCGCGCCGGCAAATGATATGATGCCGGCATAGTTGAAGCCTTCGGGCAGGTACTCCGTGAGGGGTAGGTGGTTGCAGATGGCGTGCTCACCCTGCAAGACAGTGATGGCTCCTGCACTCGATCCCGAGGCAATTATCTGGTTGGGGTCTATCTGCCACTGCTCAGCATTGTCCACAACGAACGAGGTCGCACTGAAGAGGTCTTCGACCGCAAGGTTGATGGTGTTGCGGAAGAGGGGGAAGAATTCCAGAATGCCCACACCTTTGGCATCCTTCATTCCGAGGCGGTAGTCTATCGAGACCACATCGTAGCCGTTTCGTTGCAGAAATTCGAAGTAGGGGATATCGGCCTGCTTGTCGCGCACGCCGTGCGAGAAACCTCCGCCGAAGACGAACATCACGCAGGGACGTATGCCCTCTACGGGTGCGGCGTAGTGGTCCAGGTATAGCGAGTCGGCCCCCTTGACTGCGTAGAGGTGGGTGGTCTTGGATGGAAGGGTTGTCGGCTCCTTGGCATTAAGGCTCTGCGCCATAGCCACGAGCATAATTGCGATCAGAATCAGACGTTTCATATAGGTACTCTATTTTCTGTTTTTCCAAAGTTGGCTCATTCGCTCGGCAATCTTTGCCTCGGTGGGGTTGGAGGTGTTGGGGGTGTAGAACCTCTTATCCTTGAGGGAGTCGGGCAGGAACTGCTGCTCGACAAAGTTGCCTTCGTAGTCGTGGGCATACTTATACCCCTTGCCGTAGCCCGACTCTTTCATTAGGCGTGTCGGCGCATTGCGCAGATGGAGCGGTATGGGTCGGTTGGTGGTGTCGTGTGCTACGAAATCCAACGCTTCGTTTATGGCCATATAGGCCGAGTTACTCTTGGGGCTTGTGGCCAGATAGATGGTTGTTTCGGCAAGGGTTATACGAGCCTCGGGCATTCCGATTTTGTGAACGGTATCGAAGCAGGCGTTGGCCAGCAACAGCGCGTTAGGGTTTGCCAGACCTATATCCTCCGAGGCGAGAATTACCAATCGGCGGGCCAGGAATCGCGGCTCCTCGCCTCCGGCCAACATTCGTGCCAGATAGTATATCGCCGCATCGGGATCGCTGCCACGCACACTCTTGATAAAGGCCGAGATTACGTCATAGTGCTGCTCACCATTCTTATCGTAGAGGGCTATGTTCTGTTGCAGGCAGTCGGTGACGTATTGGTCGTCAATGACGATTTTGCCATCGGTGGCACCGACCAAAATGTCGATGATGTTGAGTAGTTTGCGGGCATCGCCACCCGAGAATTTGAATAGGGCGGCCGTCTCCTTAACCTCGATTTCGCGCTTCTGTAACTCGCTATCGGTCGAGAGGGCACGGTCGAGCAGACGTTGCAGGTCGCCATCCTCCATAGGGTTGAGCGTATAGACCTGACAGCGGCTCAGCAGCGGCGAGATAACCTCGAACGAGGGGTTTTCTGTCGTGGCACCGATAAGTGTCACGATGCCCTGCTCCACGGCTCCGAGCAGAGAGTCCTGCTGGCTCTTGTTGAAACGGTGAATCTCATCAATGAATAGCAATGGTGTGCGCTGGTTGAATAGATGCTGACGCTTGGCACTCTCGATAACCTCACGCACCTCCTTGACGCCCGAAGTTACGGCCGAGAGGGTGAAGAATGGGCGGTCGAGCGTTGTCGATACAAGCTTGGCGAGGGTGGTCTTACCCACACCCGGAGGGCCCCACAGTATGAATGAGGGGACGTTGCCCGTCTCGAAGAATTTACGGAACACACCGTTCTTACCGACCAGATGCTCCTGACCGATATACTCATCTATATTTGTGGGACGCAGACGCTCTGCTAAAGGTGCTGCCATAGTTGTTTTCTTTGCTGTTGGTTAATCATCTACAAAAATAGGAGAAAAATTCGAAAATTTTGTTATCTTTGCGAAAATAGAATCAATCAAGACTAAAATAACCTGTTATGAAGAGATTTTTACTGTTAGTGGTAGCGATGGTGGCAACCTCGGTAGCTGTGGCTGCCGATAAGAGCTACACGCTCACTTCGCCCGATGGATGTGTCGTAGCAACCGTAAATGTCGGTGAGAAGCTGACCTATGCCGTGACCTTTGAGGGTAAGGAGATTGTTGCCCCCTCGCAGATTGCACTGCGATTGGTCGGTGGCGAAGTGTTGGGCGAGGGTGACCGCCTCGTTAGTAGCAAGACTACCTCGGTAGATAGGGTGGTGTTGCCGCAGTTCTATTTCCGTGGAGAGATTGCCGACCGCTACAATGCGCTGACCCTCTCCTTCCGTGAGGGCTATGCCGTGGAGTTCCGCGCCTATGATGAGGGAGTGACCTATCGTTTCCGCACCTCGCGCAAGGAGGATTATGCGGTGGAGAGTGAGGTTGCTGAGTTCCGCTTTGCCGAGCCGGCAAAGGTGTGGCTTGCCTACAATAACCTCACGGGAGAGAAGAATGACCGCTATATGACCTCCTTCGAGAATACCTATACCCACTGCGCCGTTGCAGAGGTGGATGCTGTCCAACTCGCCTTCTCGCCGGTGTTGGTCGAGTGTGCGGGTGTGAAGGTCTGCATCGCTGAGTCGGATGTGGAGGCCTACCCCGGAATGTTCCTCTGCAATACTACCGGTGAGAATGCCCTTACAGGCCACTTCGCTCCGCTGCCCCGCCGTACCGAGCAGGGCGGACACAACAAGTTGCAGGGAATTGTCCGCGAGCGCGAGAGCTATATCGCCAATTGTAAGGCCGTGCGCACGATGCCGTGGCGTATTGTGCTGGTCACCAAAGATGACCGTTCGCTGGTCGCCAACGATATGGTCTATCGCCTGGCCTCACCCTCGAGGGTTGAGGATACCTCGTGGATTGCTCCCGGTAAGGTGGCTTGGGAGTGGTGGAACCACTGGGGAATCAATGGTGTAGATTTCGTGTCGGGTGTCAATAATCCGACCTATAAGGCCTATATTGACTTTGCCTCTAAAAATAAGATTGAGTATGTCATCCTCGATGAGGGCTGGGCGGTGCGCTATGCCAACGACCTGATGCAGGTTGTTCCCGAAATCGACCTGCCCGAGCTGGTCAAGTATGCCGAGGAGCGTGGTGTGGGCCTGATTTTGTGGGCGGGCTACAACGCCTTCAACCGCGATATCGAGGGTATCTGCGCCCACTACTCAAAGATGGGTATCAAGGGCTTCAAGATTGACTTTATGGATCGCGATGATCAGGCTATGGTAGATTTCCACTACCGTGTGGCGGAGACGGCGGCTCGTTATAAGATGTTGGTCGATTTTCACGGAACATATAAGCCTACAGGTTTGAATCGTACCTAT
>JBGUTM010000270.1:0-1958 GCA_045133075.1 Alistipes sp.
TATGCACAAAGCGAGCGAGAGAAAAATCAACGAAGTTAACAAAGTTGGCAAGTTCAAATTTAGATATAGGCTTATATGGCAATAAAAAGTACAGGTACATTTATGTGTTAAATCACAAATAAATTACTACCTTTACTACAAAATTTAAACTACTATGGCTAAACTCAATACAGCAGATATCGGTTTTGAAGATCAGATTTGGAAAGCAGCGGACAAAATGCGCGGCAACCTCGACGCCTCGGAGTATAAATCTGTGGTGCTTGGTCTTATCTTTTTGAAGTATATTTCGGATAAGTTCGAGGCTCGCTACGAGGCTCTTGTCGATGAGGGTGAGGGCTTCGAGGAGGATAAAGACGAGTACACTGCCGAAAATATCTTCTATGTTCCATCGGAGGCTCGCTGGTCGGTTATTGCTGCTGCGGCTCACACTCCCGAGATTGGCACGACCATTGACAACGCTATGCGTGCTATCGAGAAGGAGAACCGCCGACTCAAAGATATTTTGCCGAAGAACTTCGCACGTCCCGAACTCGACAAACGCCGCTTGGGCGATGTGGTCGATTTGTTCACCAATATCAAGATGCACGAGCACGGCGACTCGAAGGATATCCTCGGTCGTGCCTACGAATACTGCCTCTCGAAGTTTGCCGAGGCGGAGGGCAAGCTGGCGGGCGAATTCTACACGCCTGCCTGCATCGTGAAGACCCTTGTCAATGTCTTGGAACCATACGCAGGTCGTGTCTATGACCCTTGTTGTGGTTCAGGTGGTATGTTTGTGCAGTCGGCGAAGTTTATCGAGAGCCACGCCGGCAATATCAACCAAATCTCGGTCTATGGTCAGGACTCCAACCCTACCACTTGGAAGATGGCGCAGATGAACTTGGCTATTCGCGGTATCGAGGCAGACCTCGGACAGTATAACGCCGACACATTCTTTAACGACTGCCACCCGACCTTGAAGGCTGACTTTGTCTTGGCAAACCCGCCTTTCAATTTGAGCGATTGGGGCGCAGACAAACTCGCTGACGATGTGCGCTGGAAGTTCGGCACGCCGCCTAATGGCAATGCCAACTTTGCGTGGATTCAGCATATCATCCACCACCTCGCACCTGCGGGCCGTGCGGGCGTTGTGCTTGCCAATGGCTCGCTGTCGAGCCAGAGCGGTGGCGAGGGCGATATTCGCCGTAGGCTCGTTGAAGCGGACCTCGTGGATTGTATCGTGGCTATGCCGTCGCAGTTGTTCTACACAACGCAGATTCCAGTTTCGATTTGGTTTTTCAATAAGGCGAAGAAGCAGAAAGGCAAAACTCTGTTTATCGACGCCCGCAACCTCGGCACTATGGTTACCCGCAAATTGCGTGAGCTGACCGATGGTGCGGAGGGCGATATTATGCGTATTGCCAATACCTATAAGGCGTTTGTCGAGGGTACGCTTGCCGATGAAAAGGGCTTCTGCGCTGTGGTCGATATCGCCAAGATTGCCGAGCAGGACTTTATCCTCACCCCTGGCCGCTATGTAGGCATTGCCGAGCAGGAGCAGGACGCTGAGCCATTCGATGAGAAGATGCAGCGCCTTACTGGCGAACTCGCCACCCTTTTTGAGCAGTCGCACACCCTCGAAACCAAAATCAAAAAACAACTCGAAAGTATTGGGTATAAATTGTAGGGAGATATGAAGTTTTCAAAGGAAGAGAAAGAGATAGTAAAAGTTATTGTTAAGTATGCAAACAATAGCAAAAATATTGCTTCTGCATTCAATGCTAGCGGTCTGTTAGAAAAGCGAGGTATTGCCATTGTTAATGCCGGTGGTGCAAGTCTTGCATTTTTTAGAAAAGATATGCACCCCAATTTCTTCCCTAATGCAAAGTCGCCATATATGTCGCTATTGCTCAACTTAATAGATAATCTTGTCCAAAATCAACTGGTTATTTGCGGAAGTTCCGTCTCTACTGATCCTT
>JBGUTM010000271.1:0-20348 GCA_045133075.1 Alistipes sp.
CATCCCGAGGATGAGGTATTCCCCGTGGATAAGGTCTACTTGAGCCTTTCGGTCAATTTCAAGCAGTTGATCCACCCCGTGGAGGGTCAGCGTTTTATCGAGAAGGCTGCTAACGGAGATTACATTCTGCGCCTGGACCATATCGAGTGGCGGCCCAACGAGAAGTCACAACTTGACGTTGTCGAGATTGCGGTTGATGCCATCGAGAACCTGCCGGCCATCACCGGCGAGAAGGGTTCGCGAAAGATTGTCTTTGACGAAAAGTTTGCGGTGACGGGTGGTGTGTCGATTGAGGCAGGTACCAATATCAACCTCGAGGCCGAGGGTGCGAAACTCAACTTCGACTTTGAGATTGATGATGTGCAGGTTTCGAAGTTCTATGGTAAGTTGGACTACTCGTTCCAGCCGGATAATATCCCCGCAATCGAACTCGGCGAGATGGCTGGCCAGGGAGTGACAATCGACAACCTCGCCGTAGATCCGATTATACGCTTCAATGTCAATAATCCGGTGAATATCCCCTTTGATGCCTCGTTGTCACTTAAACCCTTTGATGCCAATGGCAACTATCTGGAGGATAACCGTATCGATGTTGAGGGGGTACATATCAAGGGTGATGGCGAGACCCACTTTGTGGTCTCGACCCGCAATCGCCGCGATGAGTATGCCGCAATGGAGGGCGTTACCTTCGTGGAGGTCGATTTGAACAGGATGCTCTCCGGCACACTCCCCTCGAAGATTGAGGTGGTGCTGAATGTAGCTTCGGACCTCTCGACAACTCACATTATAGACCTTACCAAGCCCAAGTATGAGCTTGAATATGACTATTCGGTCGAGATTCCGCTCGAGTTTGGCCACGAATTCGATATCCACTACCAGACCGAGATTGGCGATTTGGCAGGTAAGATGGAGTTCGATTCGCCATCGTTACCTATAACCAAAGTCGGAGAGGTTGCCCTGATAGCTGACTTTACGACCACCATCCCGCTCGACTTTGTCCTTGAGACCGAGTGTGTGGATGAGAATGGAGACTATACCGATGTGCAGGTAACATTCGGCTCCGAGCATATGATTCATGGACATCACCCCGAGGATGCCGAGCCCGAGGCTCACTCTTCGTTGGTGTTGAAGCTCGATTTGGGTGAGGATGGTGACCTTAAACGCCTGGCTGAGATTGATGCGATACGCTTGCGTATGAATATGCGTAATAACTCTCACACGCCGAGTGGCTTGTCGCCCGACCAGACACTTTCGGGACGCCTCCGCCTGCGAATTCGAGATGGTGTGACCGTAGATTTGGGAGATGTTATTCCTCCTGTTGGCGAATAACTAAAATAGGCTTGATACGATGAAAAGATATATTGCTATACTGCTCTTTGTTGTGGCACTGCCTATGGCGGTGGCCGCACAGGTGAGGACCTCCTACTTTATGGAGGGCTCGACATTCCGTACCGATATGAATCCCGCACTGGCCCCCACCCGTGGATATATCAACTTTCCGCTGTTGGGTGGAGTGAGCTTAGGTGTGAACAACAACTTCTTGTCGATAGAGAATATGCTCTATCCGACCGATAAGGGGCTTGTTACCTTCCTAAATAGCGCGGTTGATCGCAACGATTTCTTGAAGCGACTGCCGCGAAATAATGCACTTGAGATCAACGTCTCGGAGCAGTTGTTCGGCTTTGGAGCCCACACCAAGCGTTTCTTCTGGTCGGCGGGAGCCAATGTGAGAATCAATGCCGATATGAACATCCCCAAGGAGTTCTTTTCGTTGGTTACAACCCTCGGCCAGGGCTCTTACGATATGAAGGGTATGAACCTCGGTGCTAATGCCTACTTGGAGGCGTATGTCGGTGCTGCGATTCCGGTCAAGGAGATAGCAACCATAGGTTTCCGCGTGAAGGGACTCTTCGGTGTGGCGAGCTCTTCGATGAAGATTTCCAATATGGTCGTAGATGTGAACGATGAGTATGTTTCAGCCAATCTGCGCGGTCAGATGCAGGTCAGCGGCCCGATGTTTAACTCTCTGCCCGTGGGTGAGCCGGTAGATTTTGAGTCGATGATACTTAGTGACCCCACCCAGCTGCTCGACTTCTCATCAGGCCGCTTCAATAATGGTGGTATGGCGGTGGATTTGGGTGCCGAGGTGCGCCTGCTCGAGGATAATCTGCGCTTGTCGGCGGCGGTTACAGACCTCGGCTTTCTCTGCTGGAATAAGAATAGTACCGTTGTCGGCCGTATGGGCGGTGCTATACGATATGAGGGTGTGGACTTCGATAGCGGAGATGCCAATATGTCGAATGAACCGTTGGAGTTTGTTGGTGCAGCCGTAGATAAGGGTGTCGTTTCTCGTTTGAACTGCTCACTCAATATCGGTGCGGAGTATGCAATTCTGCGCAACCGCATCAGCTTCGGTGTGTTGTCGCATACCAAGTTCTGCCAGACCTTTAACTACTCGGAGCTTACCGCATCGGTGAATTTTAAGCCGTTGAACTGGATTACGGCCACGGTCAGCCATACCTTCCTGAATAAGAATCAGCCGGGAGTCTTCGGTTTTGCGCTGAACCTCCACCCGACAGGCTTCAACCTCTTCCTGGGTGCTGACTTTATTGACCTGAAGTACGCTAAGAGCACGATGGGTAATGGAATGAATATGCTGCTGCCCATTCGCCAGCGTTCGTTTAATTTGAATATGGGCTTGGGCTTCTCGCTCGGTCGAGCCAAATATAGTAAGGCCTATAAGGATGACCTTGCCGCTGGCCGTATCAAATCTAAAAATAAGAAGTAGGGGGAAATCCTCATACCCTGCGTATTTGGGGCTGTTCAATAAAAATGTTGAACAGTCCTTTTTTGTGCAAATAGATTGATATAGTCGTAAACCGATAACCACTTGTCTTTCGGGTACTAAAAATCATACCCGCAAGACCGAGGGTGAGCAAGTCTTCACGGAGACCTTCCCAAAAGTTTCCAAAGCCTCTCAAGTCATATGGGTATTAAAATTCGTACCCGCGTGACTTTTGTGTGCTTGAATAGTTATGGGAGGCTCTTGCGGTAGTACGGGTACCAAAATCGTATCCACGAGACTACGAGGTGGGTTATATTGTTTTTATCGGTAGCACGGGTACTAAAAATCGTACCTGCGTGACTATGGGGAGTCTACTAATTATGTGATTATCCTCTTGGTAGCACTGGTGCTAAATTCATACCCGCAAGACCGAGGGAGAACAAGCTCTCACAAAGACCTTACGAACAGGTCTCAAGCCCCTCCAAGTCTCACGGGTGGCTTTTTGAATACTTAATTCTCACCTCCTCCGGTCTTCGACCACCTCCCTTGCCGTAGGGGAGAAGTTTTTTTACAGCCCAGCAACCCCTCGGTCACACTGGTACTAATTTTCGTACCCGCGGAACCGATAGAGGGCAAATACCACCAGAAGAGCTGCCCCTCCAAGTCACACGGGTATTAAAATTCATACCCGCAAGACCGAGAGAGTATAAACACTACAAAAAATGCCACTCCGGGTCATACGGGTACTATTTTTCATACCTGCAATTTGGGAATATGCGGTAAAGTCCTTATTTTTGTATAAACAAAAGTCTCCAGTTATGCTGAATTTAGAACAATTGCCACCTTTAGCCGAGGAGAATCCTATTGGTGCTATCTTTACCCGATTCCCGGAGCTGAATGTCCGGCAAATAGCCCGCAGTATGGGTGTAAACGAGTCGCTGATGCAGCACTATGTCAATGGTGTCAAGCGACCCTCGCCCGAGCGTGCGATGGAGATTGAGCAATTTCTGCATCGTTTGGGGAACGAATTACTCCAAATTAAGGTTAAGTAATAGTTTAGTCTGTCGTGGCGAAGGGCCGGGCAGACTTTTTTGTGTGAGAATTGGGCGAATGGAGTGGTAGATTGCCAAATTTTTATACCTTTGTGGGTGATTTGCGGGCAAACTTTTCGATTATGAAGCAGAAAAAAGAGAAGAAAGCCTATGTTATGAGTTTTGGCGAGGAGGTCGGAAACTCCGTATCGCACGGTGTGATGTCTATTCTCACAATTTGTGCCCTACCACTTGCCGCCGTGAGAGCCTACATCGCCGAAGGTGTGTCTGGTGCGGTGTGTGCGAGCATATTTGTCATCTCGCTACTATGTATGTTTCTCGGTTCGACCCTCTATCACTCTATGGCCCACGAAACGCGCCACAAAGAGATTTTTCACATCCTTGACCATATATTTATATATGTAGCCATTGCTGGCACCTACACCCCCATAGCCGTATCGGTTATCGGAGGCTGGCAGGGATGGCTAATTGTGGCCCTGCAGTGGGCAATGGTGCTCTTCGGGGTATTCTACAAGTCGCTTTCGCACCGCTCGATTCCGGCCGTTAGCCTGACGATATATCTGGTTATGGGGTGGACGGTGGTCTTCTTCTTCCCCCTCTTCTGGAATCACGCCTCGGTGGGACTGCTCTCATTTATCGGAGCCGGCGGCATACTCTACACTATCGGAGCCTGGTTCTACGCACGTAAGGGTTTCCGCTACCACCATCTGGTGTGGCACCTGCTCATCAACCTTGCCGCTGCAGCACACTATATCGGCATTACATTCTACCTCTACTAACGAAGTTACGCTTTTCTGACGATATAGAGCTTCTCGTCTGTCAGGGCGTAGAGGCTACGTTCGGAGGGTGAGAGTTGTGCAGCGTAGTCGATAACCTCCACCTCAAATCCCGCCTGGCGCAGACGGTCGGCATAGTCACGGCCATAGATGCGGCGGTGGTCATACTGCCCGAATATGCGGGTGCGCTCGGCCTCGTTAGTGATGGAGTCATCCTCGAAGGTTTGGGCGCGGCTCTCATCCATCGGCGAGAGAATTATTCCCCAGCCACCATATCGCATTATGCGGTAGAGCTCGGTGAGGGCCCGGTGGTCGCTCTCGACATGTTCGAGCAGGTGGTTGCAGATAATGATATCAAATGACTCCTCGGGGAGAGGAATCTGTTGCACGTCAAAGTGCAGGGTCGCCAGCGGGCTCTCGAGGTCGGCAGTGACGTACATCCCCTTATTTGATGCATATATCTGTTTGAACTTGCGCATCAGGGCCACCTCGGGGGCTATGTGCAACATCTTTTGGGGTTGGCTTACAAGGTCTGTTTCGCGCTCGATCCAGAGCCATATCAGGCGGTGACGCTCGAGGGCCAAGCAGCTTGGACAGAGCGCATTCTCGCGTGAGATGACATAGCCGTAGGGGAGAAATTTGCGTCTGCGACAGCCGCATACGGGGCACTCTTTGCCACGACCGGTGTAGAATAGGCCTACAACGGGCACGGCCCACGAAGCCAGACGTTGCAGCACCGTGCGCGGAATGTGGTTGAGTATCCAGCGAATCAGTCGTTTCATATCTTCTAGGGTTACTCCTCGTTAAAGAGTTTGCGCACCTCCTCCTCGGTTGTGCGGAGTTTGCTCTTGCACCTCTCGATAAGTTCCGAAGCTCGCTTAACCTCGGCGGTCAGGGTGTCCACATCGACACTCTCGCCACGCAGTTTGGTCACTATGCGTTCGATTTCGGCCATAGCCTCGGTATAGGAAAATTCTTTTTCAGCCATATATTCTTATTTTATTGTTTTTGTAGTTATGGTTCCATCTGCGACCTCGATGGTGACGATATCTCCCGCTGCGACATCCTTGTATGAGGTTATGGCCTTGCCGCCGATGCGAGCCACCGCAAAGCCCAATTGCAGTATTCGCTCGGGAGATTGACTCTCGATAAGTTGGGTGAGGTGGAGCAGTCGTTGTGCCTCACCGTCAAGGGCATGGGATGTGTTGTCGCGTAGTGCAGTGACGAGGCTTTCGGCCTTTGTCGTTTGTATGGTCAGCACTCGCTGTACTGCCAGACGTAGCTCGGACGAGAGACGTTCTATCTGTAAGGATGCTCGATGTGTGGCTGCCGTGCAGAGGTCGTGCAGTTGCAGTGCAGCAGTGTCGAGAGCTGCTTCGAGTGTTGCCAAACGGTCGTTGAGCCATACGGCCACGGCTGTCGGGGTCTTGAGCATCGTGTGGGCAACCATATCTGCCACGCTCACATCTTTGTCGTGGCCGATGCCTGTGATGACCGGTAGTGGGAACTGCGCAACGTGGGCGGCGAGTAGGTAGGAGTTGAAGCAGTTCAGATCGCTCGTGGAGCCTCCGCCGCGGATGATGACCACGGCATCATACTCCTCCTCGCGGTTGGCCACCGCCTCCAGAGCTGCAATAATGCTCTCTTCGGCACCCTCGCCCTGCATCACCGTCTCGAAGAGGGTGAGCGAGAAGGTGTAGCCATATCTGAATAGTTCGTTCCGAAAATCCTGCCAGCCGGCAGCCTTGCTGCTCGAGATAACAGCTATGCGTTGCACCGCGGGGGAGAGGGATAGCTCTCGGTTCATATCCCACACGCCCTCCTTTTGTAGTCGAGAGATCGCCTCCTGCTTGCGCCGCTCCATATCACCCAGCGTATAGGCGGGGTCAATGTCGGTAATCTGTAACGATAGTCCGTAGAGCTCGTGGTATGAGATGGTTACCTTGATGAGAATTTTGATGCCTCGCTCGAGCCGTTGCCCGCTCTCGGCCTCGAAGCGTGTCACCACGCGGGCATAGTGCGAACGCCAGATGACACCACGGACCTGTGCCTTGGGCACTCCGTTAGCTCCATCATTTGCCCCCTTGTCGATAAGCTCCAGATAGCAGTGCCCCGAGGAGTTTACCTTCACATCCGCCACCTCGGCACTCACCCATAGGGGTAGAGCAAACCTCTCCGTGATGGTGTCGCGGATGGTGAGTTGCAACTCGGCCAGGGTGATATGTTGCGAGGGGGTCATTGAGGTATTGATATCTGACTACAAAATTCTGATATATGGCTCTTCGGGCATCTCCTTACCCTCGGGAAGACGGATGTCGAGCACGTGGTCGCTAACCACAGGCTCGCCATTACGGCTTGCAGGCTTCCACTGCGGAGCAGCGGCTATGGCAGCCAATACCTTACGGCGCAGACGATTGTCCGTAGCCTCGATGATGTTGCCCACCTTGACACTACCATCCTTCTCGACAGTGTAACGCAGTATAACCCTTGCTGCCGGATCGTTTGAAGCCCACTTCACCTGCGAGGAGATATACTTCTCGAAAGAGTTTCCACCCTCGAACTCGGCACGTTGGTCGTACTTGAGGGTGACGATAATCACTCCGTTGCTGGCGCGATTGCCATAGCGAGCAATATTCTCGTCATTTATCTCCAGTGGCTCGATACTCTCGATGTCCGACTGCGGGATATGCTTCACATCGCTCATCTCGCACCCATTGACTATGTAGATTGGCGAGGAGGTGTGGGCAACCGACAACAGCGACCCGAGGGCCGCCATTGCCGTTGTTAGTATGATAGCTTTTATTCGCATATTTTTCTCCGAAGGCTTTGAGAAAAAACGCCTGCCATACACCAGATATTGTTAGCCGACTACAATTCGCTCTCCTTCAGACGCTCGGCGTTCTCGGCAACGATCAGGTGGTCGATACAATCCTGAATGTCACCATCCATAAATGCCGAGAGGTTGTAGATCGTATAGTTGATACGGTGATCGGTGATTCGGCCCTGTGGATAGTTGTAGGTACGAATCTTTGCCGAACGGTCACCGGTTGAGACCATAGTCTTACGCTTCGAAGCGATCTCGTCCAGATACTTCGAATACTCGAGGTTGAAGATACGTGTACGCAACTCCTCGAAGGCCTTATCGAAGTTCTTGAGCTGGGATTTCTGATCCTGACACTGCACAACGATACCTGTGGGGATGTGGGTGAGTCGGATTGCCGAGTAGGTGGTGTTCACCGACTGTCCACCCGGGCCCGATGCACAGAAGATATCCTTGCGGATGTCGTTCATCGAGATCTCGACATCGAACTCCTCGGCCTCGGGCAATACTGCCACTGAGGCTGCCGAGGTGTGTACACGGCCCTGAGTTTCGGTCTGGGGTACGCGCTGCACACGGTGAACGCCCGACTCATACTTGAGTGTGCCATAGACATTCTGGCCCGTAACCTTCATCACGACCTCCTTGTAACCACCGGCGGTACCATCGTTTGAGGAGGTAATCTCGTAACGCCAACCCTTCGACTCGATATACTTGGTATACATACGCAACAGGTCGCCGGCGAAGATTGCCGCCTCGTCACCTCCCGTACCACCGCGAATCTCGACAATGGCGTTCTTGGCATCCTGCGGATCCTTCGGGATAAGCAGAATCTTGATATCCTCCTCCATCTTCTCGATGGCGGGCTCGAGCTCCGAAATCTCCTCGCGAGCCATCTCGCGCATCTCCTCATCCTTGTCGTTGGCGAGGATATCCTTTGCCTCGGCAAGGTTTGCGATAGCGGTGCGATAACGATCCGAGGTCTCGATGATGGGCTCCAGCTCTTTGAACTCCTTGTTGTACTGCACGAAGCTCTTCACATCTGCAATAACTTCGGGGTCGGTGAGTTTCTGACCGAGCTCCTCGTATTTGAGTTTCAGTCCGTCAAGACGTGTTAAAATTGAATTGTCTGCCATAAATTTCTGTTTCTGTATTTGTTTATCTCTATTATTTCAAAGTTCCAAGCCAATCGAGCAGAAGGTGCTTGTACTCCTTCTCGTACTTAAAGTTGCCGTCATCGCCGGCCCAGCCGTGACCTCCCGATGGGAAGATATACATCGTAGCCTTCACACCGTAGTGCTTTAGAGCCTCGTAATAGCGTATCGAGTTGAGGGGAGGCACTACGCGGTCATCATCGCTCAATAGAAGGATTGTGGGCGGTGTGGTGGCCGTCACGCGATTATCGAGCGAGTAGAGCTCGGTCATATCGGGTGTGCGGTCATTGCCCAAAAGGCGATTGAATGTGCCCATATGTGTCTGCCAGGTTGTACCCGTGATTACGGGATAGAAGAGTACCGAGAAGTTAGGCTTCTCTGCATCAGGCGTGAAGGTCGAGGTGTAGGCTGCCAGGTGACCTCCGGCCGATGAGCCCATAATGCCCACCTTGTCGGGGTCGATATCGAGCTCTTTGGCGTGCTTGCGAGCATAACGCAAAGCCTCTTGTGCATCCTCGAGGGGCACCTCTTTATGCCCGTAGTTGGGCAGTCGATACTTTACGACAATCGCGGTGATACCCTCATTGCTCAACCACTCGGCCACATTGAAACCCTCTTTGGTAATGCAGACTCTGCTGTATCCGCCACCCGGAAGAATGACGATACAACGGCGTGTGTTCTTTGCCTTGTCGGCGTTATAGATGTAGAAGACCGTCTGTGAGGTGTTGCCCACAAAGTTGTTTTTGTCGAGGTTTTCATCTTTGCTCTCCTCGTTGGAGTGGGGAGCTGTGCGGTTGTCCCACACCTTTACGACCTTGTCTGCGTTGTTGGGAACATCGACCGTCTTTTGTGCCGAGACGGATGCAATGGCGAAGATTGCCGTCAGCACCGAAAATATAACCTTTTTCATATTTGTCTGCCTATTTAATTGTCTCTAACCAATCGAGCATCAGATGATGCCACTCTTTTTCGTATTTGAAACCGGCCTTGCCGGCCCAGCCGTGACCACCCGAGGGGAAGGTGTATAGCGTGGCTTTTACGCCATAGTGTTTCAGAGCCTTGTAGTAGAGCATCGAATTTTGCGATAGCACCACCCGATCGTCATCGCTGAGCATCAGCAATGTGGGCGGAGTTGTTGTCGTTACGCGATTCTGGAGCGAGTATTGCTCAACCTCCTCGGCTGTACGACTCTTGCCGAGCAGGTAGTTATAGCTGCCGATGTGACCCAACCACGAATCGCCCGTAATTACGGGATAGATCAAGATGGCAAAAGCAGGCTTTTCGTTATCGGGCGTGAAGGTCGAGGTGTAGGCTGCCAGGTGACCGCCTGCCGAGCCTCCCATAACTCCCACCTTTGCGGGGTTGATGCCCAGCTCTGCAGCGTGCTCTCGCGCATAGCGCATAGCTGCCTGCACATCCTCCAGCGGTACCTCTTTATGCCCGTAGTTGGGCAGGCGGTACTTCAGCACAATGGAGGTGAAGCCCTCCTCGCGCAGCCACTCGGCGATACGAAATCCCTTGCTCATAACCACACCGCTGTATCCGCCACCCGGAAGGATGATGATACACTTGTCGCTCTTCGGGGTAGTGGGTTTGTAGATGTAGAATACGGTCTCGGAGGTATGGAATATGTATCCTTTCTCGTTTACGTACTCATCCTTGCTCTCCTCGTTAGAGTGGGGAGCCGTGCGGTTATTCCAATGCTTGACCACTCGGTCGGCAGTGTGCTGCAGCTCGGCCCTATTTTGTGCCGAGGTCGTAGCCACCGCAAAGAGTGTTGCCAGCAGGGTAAATATCGCTCGTCTCATAGCTTTCAGAGTGCTCTTTGTAGCTCGTTTCTTTATCGCTCGAGGAATGCCAGCCAGCGCAGCAACAGATTCTGCCACTCCTTCTGGTACTCGAATGTGTCGTAGTTGCCGTAGCCGTGACCACCTGTGGGGAAGATGTGCATCGAGGCCTTCACTCCGTGGTAGCGCAACGCGGCGTAGTACTCTGCGGCACCTGCTGCGGGTACTGTGCGGTCGTCATCGCTCAAGATGAGCAGGGTCGGGGGTGTTGTGGCCGTTACTCGCTTCTCGAGCGACCACTCCTCGGCAGCACTCTCGGTATGGGGCTTGCCCAGCAGATTGTGGAACGAACCGATGTGGGTTGTGAAGGAGTTTGCTGTGATTACGGGGTAGAAGAGAATCGAGAAGTTGGGCTTATCCTTGTCGGCCGCAATTGTCGAAGCCGAGCCTGCAAGGTGACCTCCGGCCGAAAAACCCATAATGCCGACCTTTGCAGGGTCGATATTGTACTTCTTTGCCTTTTTGCGCACGGTGCGCAGAGCCTCCACGGCATCCTCAAGGGGAATCTCCTTGTGGCCGTTGGGCATACGATACTTCAGCACAAAGGCCGCAATGCCGTTTTTGGCAAGCCACTGAGCCATCAGGTAGCCCTCCTGATCCATCGAGAGTTTTGCGTAACCGCCACCCGGGCAGATTACCACGGCCTGACCCGTAGCCTTTGCCGGGTCTGCATTATAGACGTAGAGTTCGGTATCGACTACATTCACCAGACGCATCGGGTCTTTGAAGTACTCCTTACCCTCCAACTCGTTTGAGTGGGGAGCCGTCTTGTTGTCCCAGATACGGATGGTCTCGTCCTGCTCATAGAGAGGCTTCTCTGCGGGCTGCTTTGCATAGCCCGTTACTGCGATAAGTGCCATTGCCAAGATGATTAACTTTTTCATATTCAAGGTGGTTTGTTATTTTACAAGGTTGATGATTTTGCCAGGAACGACAATGATCTTCTTTGGCTCGGCACCCTCCAGCCAGCGTTTAGCCTCCTCGGAGGTGACGATGTCGGCCGAAATCTCGGCTGCGGTAGCCGTCAGCGGGTACTCTCGCTTGAAGCGTACCTTGCCGTTGATAGATACGGGGTATTCGAATGCACTCTCCACCAGATACTTTTCGTTGTGGGTCGGATAGGTCGCATCACAAATGGTCGAGGTGTGACCGGCCAGCGACCACAACTCCTCGGCAATGTGGGGTGCAAACGGAGAGAGTAGGATGGTCAGCGGCTCCAAAATCTCGCGTTTGTGGCACTCTCCCAACTCGTTCAGACAGATCATAAAGGCTGCAACCGAGGTGTTGAACGAGAAGTGCTCGATATCCTCTCTAACCTTCTTGATGGTCTTGTGCAGTGTCTTGAGCTCCTTGTCGGTGGCCTTCTCGTCATTGAGTGCCAGGTTGCCCTCGCGGTCGAAGTACAATCTCCAGAACTTACGCAGGAATTTGTGAACTCCGTCAATACCATTGGTATCCCAAGGTTTCGACTGCTCGAGCGGACCGAGGAACATCTCGTACATACGTAGTGTATCGGCTCCATACTGCTCAACGATGTAGTCGGGATTTACCACGTTGAACATCGACTTGGACATCTTCTCGATAGCCCAGCCGCAGATATACTTGCCATCCTCGAGGATGAACTCCGCATCCGCAAACTCGGGACGCCAAGCGCGGAAGGCATCCAGATCGAGGACATCATTCTTGACGATATTTACATCAACGTGAATCTCTTGTGTTTCGTACTCTTTCTTCAGACCGAGCGATACGAACTTGTTGGTGCCCACCACGCGGTACACGAAGTTCGAACGGCCCTGAATCATACCCTGGTTCACCAACTTCTTGAAGGGCTCTGACTCGCAGACGTAGCCCAGGTCGTAGAGGAACATATTCCAGAAGCGCGAGTACATCAGGTGGCCCGTGGCGTGCTCGATACCTCCGACATAGAGGTCTACATTACGCCAATAGTCGTTAGCCTCGCGGCTGACGAGAGCCTCGCCATTGTGGGGATCCATATAGCGCAGATAGTATGCTGAAGAGCCTGCGAATCCGGGCATTGTCGAGGTCTCATACTCCCAACCCTCGACTCTTGCCAACGGCGGCTCACCCTGCTCGGTGGGACCGAAGTTTTCGACAGCTGGAAGCTCGAGGGGCAGCTGCTTCTCGGCCAGAGGCTGTGCCACATCTCCCTTGTAACGAATGGGGAAAGGCTCACCCCAATAACGCTGGCGCGAGAAGATTGCATCGCGCAGGCGGTAGTTGATAAGTTTCTTGCCCAGACCGCGCTTCTCGACCTCATCAAACATCACATTGATAGCCTCCTTAACATCCATACCGTTGAGGAAGTCCGAGTTTATAACCTCGCCCTCCTTGGCATCGTATGAAGACTCCTCGAGGTTGCCACCTGCAACTACGGGGATGATATCCAGACCGAAGTGGCGTGCAAAGGCGTAGTCGCGAGAGTCGTGCGCCGGAACGGCCATGATTGCGCCGGTGCCGTAGCCTGCCAGGACATAGTCCGAAACGTAGATAGGAATCTGCTTGCCGTTGAAGGGGTTGATTGCGAACGAGCCTGTCGCTACGCCGCTCACGCGCTTGGTCTCGGCGATACGCTCTCTCTCCGAGCGTTTTTTGGTCTGCTCGATATACTCTTCGACAGCGGCCTTATTCTCGACTGTGGTGAGCTCGCCAACCCACTCGTGCTCGGGGGCGATAACCATAAAGGTTACACCGAAGATGGTGTCGGGGCGGGTGGTGAATATCTCCAACTTGCGGTCGCTGCCGGCGATGTTGAAGAATACCTGTGCACCTACCGAGCGGCCGATCCAGTTGCGCTGAATCTCCTTGAGCGAGTCGCTCCACTCGAGCGAGTCCATACCATCCAGCATACGCTGTGCATAGGCCGTAACACGCAGCAACCACTGCTTCATACGCTTCTGCACCACGGGATAGCCACCACGTACCGACAGACCGTCCTTAACCTCATCGTTTGCCAATACGGTGCCCAGCTGCGGACACCAGTTGACCATCGTGTCGGCGCGGAAGGCTATTCGGTAGTTCTGCAATACCTGCTCCTTCTCGGCCTCGCTCTTGGCTGCCCACTCTGCGGCTGTAAACGAGAGCGACTGGCTGCAAGCTGCATCTACGCCCTCGGTTCCGTTGGCCTCGAATGCGGCGATGAGCTTCTCGATAGGCTCGGCCTTGCAGGTTGTATTATCGTAGTAGTGAGCAAACATCTTGAGGAATGCCCACTGTGTCCACTTATAGTACTCGGGGTCGCAGGTGCGTACCTCGCGCGACCAATCGTAGCAGAATCCGATCTTGTCCATCTGCTCGCGGTAGCGGGCGATGTTCTGCTCGGTGGTCACAGCGGGGTGCTGTCCGGTCTGGATTGCATACTGCTCGGCGGGAAGGCCGAAGGCATCGTAACCCATCGGGTGCAGCACGTTGAATCCGCACGAACGCTTGTAGCGTGAGTAGATATCCGATGCGATGTAGCCCAGGGGGTGTCCTACGTGAAGACCCGCACCCGAGGGGTAGGGGAACATATCGAGAACATAAAATTTGGGCTTGCTTGCATCGACCTCCACCTTGTAGGTCTGCTCCTCGCGCCAGCGGCACTGCCACTTTTGCTCTAACTCTTTGAAGTTGTATTCCATAGTTTTATATCGTATTTTGTTTGTTTTCAGTTGGTTGTGTTGCTTATGCGCATTATGCGCGTGCATACATTGCGCACACAACCTGCAAAGATAGCCGTTGAAATTCAAAATTCAAAATTCAAAATTCAAAATTATTGCTAACTTTGTATGCGAAAAAAATCAAAACTACGAAGAGATGAAAAGAATTTTTCTGGCAATTTTGGCCGCTGCTGCGGCCTTTACGGCTATGGCAGGTGGCCGCATCGAGTATGGCTCGGTGAAGAGCGAAATCCTCGGTATCGAGAAACCATATGCAGTCTATCTGCCCGAGGGGTATGACTCCTCGGCAGAGCGATATCCCGTACTCTACCTTCTGCACGGAGCCACCGATACCTTTATGGCGTGGCCCGAGAGGGGCGATATGAAGCGTATTGTCGATGAGACCCTTGCGGCAGGCGGTGTGCGAGATATGATTGTTGTGATGCCCGATGCCAGTGGCAAGGGTGAGAAAAATGCAGGCCCCGATATGGGCTATTTCAATATGAAGGGGTGGCCGTATGAGGATTTCTTCTTCGGAGAGTTTATCCCTTATATTGACCAGACTTTTAAGACTATAGCCGCAAAGGAGGGTCGTGCTGTTGCGGGACTTTCGATGGGCGGTGGCGGTGCTACGGTCTATGCGCAACACCACCCCGAAATCTTCCAGGCAAGCTACTCTACAAGCGGCCTGCTCGGACTCTACCACGCCCTGACGCAGAAGCCCCGCCGCTACTATGAGATTCAGTGGCTGTGGTCGGTGGAGCAGACCTCCCCTGTG
The DNA here is from genome assembly GCA_045133075.1 of Alistipes sp. GTDB lineage: Bacteria > Bacteroidota > Bacteroidia > Bacteroidales > Rikenellaceae > Alistipes. The sequence goes on from JBGUTM010000271.1 coordinate 14,867, forward strand.
GAGTATCTGCGTCACGCTACGCCCGAGCAACTCGAGGCTCTGCGTACGGTTCGCTGGATGCTCGACTGCGGTGATGATGACCGCCTGGTCAAGACCAATGTAGACTACTTTATCGAGATGAAACACGCGAACGTGCCTGTTGAGTTCCGCATCCGTGATGGCAAGCACAATTGGGCCTTCTGGCAGGAGTCGCTACCCCAGATTTTGCGATTCTCGTTCCCGGAACAAAATAATTAGCCATCAGCCATAATAGAAACGCCACCTCATCACGAGGTGGCGTTTTCTTTTTTTTGTTTATCTTACGATTTTGTATGTTCCTGCGGTGTACTGCTGCGGAGCCTCATTCGGGAGGGTCACTGTGGCGGTCGAACCCTCGGGGATTGTGAACTCCCAAATCCACTCTTCACCCTCATATCGCCAAGCACTCTTAATCGGGCCTGCCGCAGAGTTGTATTCGGCGGTGACGTGGCCCAGACGCTTGTCGGGGATGGGGCTCATAATGATATGCTTAAAACCCGGAGCTGCCGGATCTGACGAGATGCCTGCCACCGTCTCCCATATCCACTCGCATACACAACCGTATGCGTAGTGGTTAAAGCTATTCATACCCTTGGGTCCCATACCGTGTTCAATGGTGTAGCTGTTCCATCGCTCCCAGATTGTGGTTGCTCCGTTATCTACCGAGTAGAGCCAGCTCGGGTTTTTACGCTGGAAGAGGAGTTCGTAGGCCACATCGACCATTCCGTTCTCGGTGAGGGTCGGCATCAGAATCGAGGTGCCGAGGAAGCCCGTTTGGAGGCAGTTGTCGTGCTCTTCGAAGTTTTTACGCAGGCGGGCAACCATCGCCTCTTTGGCCTTGCCCTCGACAAGTCCAACCTTTAGGGCAAAGAGTGCCGGAGTCTGCATTGTGTTGAGTATCGGGGTTTTGAATGTTCCATCGTTATTGAGGAACTTACGTATGTGTGTCTTTGCGCTCTGCTCCATAGCTTTATAGGGGGCTGCGTCACGGCCTGTGGCAGCGGCCATATCAGCCATCATCGCAGCATCCATTGCCCAATATGCCATACTTAGGAAGTTCCAATAGTCGATAGCCTCGGGCATAACTTTCTTGGTGCCAGGGATGCGATAGAGTTTGTGGCAGCTCTCCAGCGGCTCGTAACTTACCCAATCGGCATATTGGCGATTACCATTCTCCTTTTTGAGGGTATTGTGGTCGTACTTGGTCTTATTAACGTAGGTCATAAAGCGATTCATCGACTCCCAATTCTGCTCGACAATCTCGGTATTACCAAACTGCTTCCATACGATCCAGGGAACGATAATGCCTGCATCTGCCCAACCAAGACGCATCTTCGTATCGCCGTACTGCGCATCGGGAGCCACACTTGGATACGCACCTGTTTCGCTCTGGCTGTCGCGCATATCGCCCATCCACTTCTGCAAGAAGGTACGGGTATCGGCAAAGAACGAGCCTGTCTCGGCAAAGACCTGCGTATCGGCTGTCCAGCCAAGACGTTCGTTGCGCTGCGGGCAGTCGGTCGGCACCGAGAGATAGTTCGAAAGTTGGCCCCAGTAGGTGTTGGAGATGAGCTTGTTTATTAGTTCGTTGCCCGTTGTGATGGTACCGCTCTCAAGGCTCTTTGCAATCGAGGTTACGGGGATTGATTTGATGCTCTTGAAGCTTACCTTGTCGGTGGCCGTTATCGAGATATAGCGGTAGCCGAAGAAGGTGCGGTGTGGATGATATGCCACATATCCGCCCTTGCCAAAGGTGTATTTTAGGATGAAATTATCTTCGTGCGAGCGTAGGTTGGTACGGTGAATACTTCCCTCGGGACCGTCCATACCGCGGCTCTTGGCTCCGTTGCCATCGTTGAGAATCTCGGCAGGCAGACAGGTGAGCACCGTACCCTCCTTTGCCTTGAATACGAATGAGGGGATGGCTGCTGCATTCTGTCCGAAATCGACCACCAGGGTCTCGCCGGCGTTGAGCGTAATGTTTTTATCTGCATCGTAGTTGCGGAGGATAACCACCTTGCCAAACTCTTCATCTTTTGCACCCTCGACATCCTTCCAGGTGTAGGCCATCACGGGCGAGAAGGTAAGGTCGTGGCGCAGATATACCTCGGCTCCGTGGGCGGGGTAGATGTTGCCCGCAAACTCCTCGTTAAGCACGGGTGTCGAGAGTTGTTCGGGGGTTTCGAAGCCCTGCTTCTCGCGAGCATCATACTCCTCACCGTCAAAGATTCCGGCATGTTTTACGGGGCCTGCGATGCCTGCCTTCCAATTCTCCAAATCAGTACCATAGAGTTTGGTCGAGCCATCGGCAAAGGTGAGCTCCAGAACGCCGCGGAAGGCACACCTCTTGCCATACATTCCCTCGTATGTGTTTGGGGTTACAATCTTGTCTGCCCACCAGCCCGGGGTTACTTGTGCCGAGAGGGTATTCTCGTCATTAGCGGCGCAGTTGAAAGCCTCGGTCACATCGTAGGTGAATGAGTGTCGGGTCTTTGCGCGATGGGTGAAGCCCGGCTTGAGAAACTCCTCGCCTACGGGCTTGCCATTGACATATATCTCGTATACGCCCAGAGCGGTGGTCATCCACTTGGCCGAGGTTACACCCTGCTCGTTCTTCAGTGTCGAGAGGAACCAGCTGGCTCCATCTGCAGCACGGGTGAGCTTCTTGCCTGTGGCAATGGGGGCATTTGCAGCCGAAATCCACTGCGACTCGTTCCATGCACTGCAATCCAACGCATCGGTGCGAGTGCCGACATGCTTGGGCATTGGTTCTGCTGTGCAACTTGCGATGAAGAGTGTTCCCATCGCAACAAGTGCCAAAAATGTTTTTCTTATCTTCATAAAGGCTTTTGTATTTATTGAGTTTTTGGGTTGGTTACAGATGTGTGTTAAGTCGAAAAACGGTGGTTGGAACCTCCTCGAAACCGACACTGCTATAGAGAGCTCTGGCAGCCTCGCGCGAGGGTCGTGAGGTGAGGTTTACGCTGTCGGCACCACGCTCTTTGGCAATCACCAATGCTCGCTCTACAAGGGCGCGACCAATGCCCCGACCGCGATACTCTGAGTCGGTGACGACATCCTCAATCCAGGCCTTGCAATATGTTGGTATATCGCACATTACGAGCGTCAGCATACCCGCAATGGCGCCATTCTCGTCAATGGCGGCCAGCAGATGTGTTGTGGGCGATTCTACGATACGTTGTAGGCGTTTGGCGGTCGGGATGGGAGCACTCTCGGAGAGTTGGGGAATGAGCCGCTCCAAGGACTTTAATAACCCTTCGCTATAATGTTTGATTTCGGTTATTTTTACATTCATAAATTTTGCGGTTTCTTGCCGGTTGGGCTCTTTACCACAAAGGTATAAAAAAGAGGGCAATTTTCCAAATGTAATAGGATTGCCCTCTTGTTTCGTGTTCGAGTCGGTTAGAATCCCCAATCTGTCGGATTGAAGGATTGCTTCACCTCGTCCGGAATCTCGGGGAAGAAGTCGAACTCGTTGCCCGTGAGCTGTTCTATCTCAGCTACCGAGCGCATATGAGCCCTGCTCAAGGTGGGTGTTGCCGAGCCGGTCTGCTCATCCACATCCGTATTCGAGAACCAGAAGCCCACAGCCTTCAACTCGCTTGCAGAGCACTCTTGGATGGCTTTGCCCGTGGATCCGCTCTTTGTGCGCAGGATAATCTTGTAGAAGTGGGTGGGTACCACACAGGTCTTGCAATAGGAGGGTAGGTAGTAGATGTTGGCATCCAAGGCCTTGGTCTTCTCGTCCGCAAAGTGTGCTCCCGAAATGCAGTATAGGGTGTCGGCACAGATGTAGTTCTCCTGTATCTTGCGCTCGGCGGCACCCCACAGCTTCTGGAATGCGCTATTCTCGTCCGAACGCTGTGCGGCGATGTTGCTCGAGTAGAAGGTCTGCACATTTATCTCGGCAGGGTTGTTCCTGTCGCCACAACCGCGGTAGCTCGATGCCAACATATGACCTCGGCTCCACTGATAGTGGTCGGTGTAGGTGTCATCCTCGTAGGTGCGCAACGAACATATACGCCCGTCTATGGGGAAGATGATGGCCGACTCGGTGTCGGTGAGATAGGGGTCACGAGCCCAGGGATCGCTGGCAGGTCGAGTGTAGCCACCCTCCTGATATACGGAGTGTTGCGGATGGGCAATCCAGATGGGCGAGTGGCGGCGTACATCGTAGCAGTAGGAGTAGTTGCGAACACGCTTGTTGCTCTTGACAGTGTTGCTCCAGTGGGTGTTGTAGCGGTAGTCGCTCTTCGAGTTCTTCTTGTCGGGCATCTCGGCCCAGCGGTAGTTGGTCTTCGATCCCGCCTCGATGGTCTGGCCACCTGTCGAGGTCTCCAGGCGCAGGTCGTCAAGGTTGTAACCATAGCTTACGTTCGCATCGGTCGGCTCGAGGCGAAAACTCAACTTCTCGACACTGCCTGTAAGTGTGAATGAAGCCTTGGCCAATGCCCACGAGTTGTATGAGGCCGAGGCTGTATACTCCAATCGTTTCCAGCCCGAGCCATCACAATTTACCGAGAGAGCGCACTGCGTGGCCTGGAACATCGCACCAAACGAGAAGGTAAACTTCTTCTCGCCATTGGTGGCTATGTTATGTATTTCCAGGAAGTTGCTCGACCCGCTTTCGGGCTCGAAGATTCGGATGTAGCTGCTGCCCGAGGCTCCGTTGTATTTGCCTGCCGAGCCGTAGCTGTCGTTGCGGATGCGGGTGTTGTAGCAGTCGTAGCTTACATCGGCAGCACCCTCGCCTGTAGGGTTTTGCCACACAGAGCTATTGTTCGCCCAATTGTTGTAGGAGGGGTCACCATCCAGGTTGTCGTAGTAGAGAGTTCTGCTGGGGGTGGTTGGCGTGTCATCGTTGCTGCCTCCACCCTCGCCGGGGTAGACCTTGACCATTCCGACAAGGGCCGTATTGCTCGGTGTACGTACCAGGATATTCTGTGACGAAGTGCCGGTCAAGGAGAGGATATTGACAATGGTGATGCCCGCCTCACCATCGGTTGCGGAGAGGGTCACCTTGTCGGTTGTGACCGCTACCCACTCTCCATCGCTATCCACCGTGAAGGAGTTTTCGGCACCGGTCTCGAAGGTTATTTCGGTGGGCGTAACCTTGAGATAGGTTGCCGTATTTTCGTTATCGCCGTTCAGCAGTGAGCAGGATGAGCCGAGAAACGAGAATAGAAGAGCGTAAAGGTATAAAATGCGTTTCATAGTTATTTTGGATTTTATTAACACAAATGTATCGGTTGTGTTCTAAAAAGTAGTGTCACTGCGTAAAAGAGGAGGGTCGCTACGTAAAATAGTGTGAAGAGAGTGTTTAGCAGTTGCAAAATAGCTCTGGTTCAATGGAGAAAAATGGTCTTTTGCGATTTTTTTTAGGGTGTTCCGCCTCTGTGTTCCGGTTTTCGTTTTTGGTGTAAATTTTGACTAAAAATAACTG
>JBGUTM010000272.1:0-12733 GCA_045133075.1 Alistipes sp.
CTGAACTTCCTTCCAGGTGGGAGATACGGTCTCCTGGCGGCTGAACTTCTCGGTCGATGTCGAGTAGCTCGTCTGCTCAATCTTTCTCATAGTCATATTGTAGAATGGGCCTCCGATAATGCCGGCAAATGCTCCATTTGACTTTTGGTATGCACCCAAAGAAACTCCATAGGTGGAATTTGTCGAAAGACCGATGCTGTATGTGCCATCGCCCTTATCGAAGAACTCCGGAGCATTATTGTAGATATACTGCGTATCAACCAGGCGGAAGTAGATGTCGTATGACGCCTCGTAATCACCTCCGTTCCAGACACGACCGCTGCTCATTGTCAAAGGCTTGCCCTCGCCATTGAAACGTACCTGAACGCGGTCATCGAATGTCGTACCCAAATTTGTGCCACCAAGGCCCTTAACGAGGTAGAGTTTTCCGGCTATCTGCTCCGAGAAGGTGATAGTGTATTGATCCTTCATCTCTGTACCACTTGCATCAGTATAGCTTACTGACCACTCTCCAAGCATATCATCATAGCCGACTGCATTGTAATCAGCCGTAACGGCTGCGGTGGTAAAGTTGAGCATCGAAGCCTCACCATACGAGCCATTTGCATCGTAAGCAATGGTAATCAGGGTATAGTAGGTTCCCTCCTTCAAGTTGTTGCATTGCAACTCGGTATCGTCGCTGGATACATAGGTATCGTAGGCAGCGACCTCATCAGCCCAATTGACATTTTGAGCTGCATCAACGGCAGTTTTGTAGAATAACGCATACTTCCAACCTACGGCACCCTCCGAAAGGGTAATCTTAAAGTCTGCGCTCCAATCTCTAATCGCGACAGCCTCTGCGGTTGCGGTAACTGCTGCTGCAACGTGTGCGGGAGTTGTGAAGAAGGCCTTTGTGAGTTGGGTGTACTTGCCGTCAGCAGTCTCTCCAATAGAATACACAACATACTGTGTTTCGGGATAGAGGCTGTCGAAGGAGACATTAAATGGAGCATTTGCATTATCTTGAGTATTCTTCGGCGAGAGTGCTACATTATAGAAGATCACATTTGCATCGTTATTCGTATCGACTTGTGCGCTGTAGAGGCTGGTGTAAACCTTCGCAAACGAGGTTGAAGGAGTTATGGTTGCCACTACCGAGTTCTCGGTCAGAGTCGCCTCGGGAATAGCAATCGAGACAGATGCGCTCTCGTCATAGGGGACCTCGGGGGTATAGGTCAGGTGGTGAATGTCGCCTGCAATAGACATATTAGTATCATCTACGGCAACAAGACCTACCGCATAGTAGTTGTAGTTGGTGCCAGGCATTACATTGTATGTAAACTCGATAGGCCCGGTGTAGATGCCACCCTGATCGACCATCATATCGAGAATTGTCTTGTTGGGGTTGGCTGTCATCCACTCCTCGATAAATTCGTCAGTACCCCACATATAGAGCAGGCCATCCACCTCGTCCGAGAATGTACCCTGAATCTTTACGTGGTGCCAATTAGTCTCTGCCTCTACAAACGATAGGGTTGCATACTTGGGCTTCTCAACGTGAGCTGCGCTGTCTACCAGACCTGCGATGGGGGTAATCTTGCTACGCTCGACAACGATACTCTCCTCGGCAGTCTTGGTCACAACCGAGCCGTCTACGTTGGTCATCTTCACGGTGAATTCGGTGTAGGTGCCGGGCATAACCACCACCTTGAACGACTTGGCATTCTGTGCATCAAGCTGAACATTGATATCGGTAAGGGTTACGTTGCCACCGCTGCTTACAGCCCATTGACTATCCGACTTCTCGAAGGTGGTCTGGTCGATGTCGTAGTATCCCGAGAGATACTCTTTTGCGCTGACCTCGATGCTTGCAAGCTCCTGCGAGCCGGTAATCAACAACTCGACAATACCCGCTGCATTCTTGAACTGAACACCCTCCTCGACATTGTTGCATACGGCAACCATAGGATTGACGTTGATAGCAAAGCCGCCTTCAACATACTTCTGTGTAGCGAGAACCTTTACCTGACCTACACCGTGGGCCAATTCTCCATAGTAAGCCCACGAAGAACCCTCCCAAGCGGGTTTCTCGCCGGTGAATGATCCGCTGGTGGTACCGACACCGCCGGAAATAAAGTAGCTCTCAATTTCCAGGCCGGTCGCCATATCATAGAGGACAAAGCAATCATCATTCTGCCATACGACCTCATCTGCTGCATTGAGTGTGGTGCGCGATACGGTATTCTCGGTTGTGGCGGTGATTGTAATCTGTTCGCCCTCGAGGCCTAAGCCGGGGAATAAACCTTCACATCCTGCAAAGAGCAGGGTGGCTGCAAATACGGCGAAAACTCTTTTTGCCGCTGCAAAAAGTTGCAATCTCTTCATAGTAGTATGAATTTTAGTTAATAATATAAGTATTCCTAATCCGATATGTAAAACATCTCGTTTACAAAGTTACGAAAAGCCTCAGCCGAGCATTGTTTTTGCGTAAAAATCGAATAGCATTGCGTAAAAATAGGCCTGTTTACTCTCTGTTTTACGCAATGAATAGCGGGGGAGCCGCTCTTTGTATCGAAAATTTGTAATTTGCCCGAAATAGACTAACTTTGCAAATGGCTAATCTTAAAAAAACAGTGCTATGAGAAAATTTTGGGCCGCATCTGCATTGCTCCTGCTTGTGGGTGGTGCGATATTTTTCTATTTCCGCTACTGCTTCGTCTTTGGCGAGGGTGTCAAGAGCGGCGAGTTGAACTATGTGGTGTATAAAGGTGTCCTCTTCAAAACCTATGAGGGCAAACTTATCCAGTCGGGATTCCGCTCGAAGACAGCCGGCTCGATTCAATCCTACGAGTTCGACTTCTCGGTGGATGACGAGAAGGTCGCCCGTGAGTTGATGTTGCAGAGTGGCAATGTCGTGGAGTTGCACTATAAGGAGTATTTCGGAGTGCTGCCCTGGCGCGGATTTACCAAATATATTGTTGATAGCATCGTCTCCTCGCGTCCGCCGGTACAACCTATGGTGTTACCCGAGAGCGGTGTGCCTGTGAGGTCGGTGGAGGTTGAGCCTACGGGTGCGATTTAGCTTTTAAGCAACCCAAACATTGTCGCGAGATGTCCTTCGCGGAGGTATTCCATAAATTACACATTGCCCAGGAGGGGATGTTGCCCGAGAGGATGAACAACCCCTTTGATTATGTGCCACATCCGCTCTGCCGCCGTGCGGCCGAAGAGGTGTGTGCCTATCTCGGCGAGCGGGCCGAGTGGAGTGCCGAGATTGCAGAGGGTAAGATGTTCGGAGTGCTTATCGTGCGCAATGCGCAGGGAGAGGTTGGCTACTTGGTGGCCTTCTCGGGAAATCTTGCCGGGGAGAATCTCCACGCAGGCTTCGTTCCACCTATATATAATATGTTGCATCCCGAGGAGCGTTTCCGCCGAGGCGAGGCCGATATCTCGGCTATAAATCGAAGAGTAGAGGCTCTGGAGCAGAGCGAGGAGCTGGCTGCGCTGAACAGAAGAGTCGAGGAGGTTGGGAGTAGGGTTGAGGCCCTGCTGGCCGATGCCAAACGCAGAGTCGAGGAGCAGAAGTTGCTACGCGATGCCGAGCGAGCCGTGACAACCGACCCCGATAGACTCGAGGAGCTTGTTCGCGAGAGCCAATTCCAGAAGGCGGAGTTTTCGCGCCTGAAGAGGCGTTGCCGCGAGGAGGTGGCGGCGTGTCGTGCCGCGAGGGATGCGTTCGAAGCGCAGATAGAGTCTTTGCGGGCCGAGCGTAGAGGGTTATCGGAGAAGTTGCAGAGGTGGCTCTTTGGACAGTTCAGGGTGCTCAATGCACGTGGGCAAGAGCGTGACCTGTGTGAGATATTTGCCCCGACACCCCAGCGTGTGCCACCCGCGGGAGCCGGTGAGTGTGCCGCGCCGAAGTTGTTGCAATATGCATATCTTAACGGCCTGCAGCCGCTGGCTATGGCGGAGTTCTGGCAGGGGCGTTCTCCGTGTGGGGAGGTGCGCCGTGAGGGTGAGTTCTACCCATCGTGTCAGGGTAAGTGCGGCCCGATATTGGGCTTTATGTTGCAGGGATTGACCCTCGAGGAGCAGACGCAGACCGAGCAAATAGAGCCGACAACCATCTACGAAGATGAGTGGATGGCGGTGGTGGCAAAGCCATCGGGAATGCTCTCGGTTAAGGGGCGTGGCCGAGGGTGGTCGGTCGAGCAGTGGGCCCACGAACGCTTCGCGGATGCCGAGAGGGTGATGCTTGTCCATAGGCTTGATATGGACACTTCGGGAGTACTCGTTATCGCCAAGTCGCTCGAGGCGTATCGCGCCTTGCAGGGTGAGTTTAATGCTTGCCGTGTGGAGAAGAGGTATGTGGCTCTACTCGATGGAGATGTGGCTGTGGATGGTGGTCGGGTGGAGTTGCCTTTGGCGGCCGACTATCTCCATAGACCCTGTCAGCGAGTCGATTTCGTGGCGGGCAAGCCTGCCGTGACCGAATATCGTGTTATTGAACGCCGGGGTGGACGAACCCTTGTGGAGTTTTGTCCGCTGACGGGGCGAACACACCAGTTGCGTCTGCATGCAGCACACGCCGAGGGGTTGAATGCTCCGATTGTTGGCGATGCTCTCTATGGCCGGCGTGCCGAACGGCTATGCCTTCACGCCGAGTATATAGCCTTCGCACATCCGGCTACGGGCGAAAGGGTCGCCTTCGAGTGCCGATGTGATTTTTAGGGTGGTAATTTGAGGGTTGTTTGGTAAAAAAATTATAACTTTGCATTGCCTCGTGCTCCGCAGAGGGTCGGCGAGGTAATAGCCATTGATACAAAAACTTAAAATTCAAGATATGAAACAGACTGTTTTGGTGAGCGGTGGTGCCGGATATATCGGCTCACATACCGCTGTGGAGTTAATCAATGCCGGCTTCGGTGTGGTGATTGCCGACAACCTCTCGAATAGCGATATGAGCGGCGTGGAGGGTGTGCGCAAAATTACGGGCGTGGATGTGCCCTTTGTTAATGTTGATTGCTGCGATAAGGAGGCCTTCCGCAAGGTGTTTGAGCAGTATGACTTCGACTCGGTGATTCACTTTGCAGCCTACAAGGCTGTGGGTGAGTCGGTGGCCGACCCGATGAAGTATTACCGCAACAACCTGCTCTCATTTATGAACGTCATCGACCTGATGCGTGAGTTCGGACGTCATAATGTGGTCTTCTCATCTTCGGCTACGGTCTATGGTGAGGCTGACCAGCTCCCCGTGACCGAGCAGACTCCTCGTAAGCCCGCAACTTCGGCCTATGGTAATACCAAACAGATGTGTGAGGATATTCTGCGCGACTCGGTAAATGCATACGAGGCCCTGAATGGTATCGCTCTGCGCTACTTCAACCCCATCGGTGCTCACCCATCGGCCCTGATCGGAGAGCTTCCGCGCGGCGTGCCGCAGAATCTGGTGCCCTTCATCACCCAGACAGCTGCCGGTGTGCGTGAGTGTTTGAGCATCTTCGGTGATGACTATCCCACCCCCGATGGTTCGTGTCTGCGTGATTATATTGATGTCGTAGATTTGGCAAAGGCTCACGTTGTGGCTATCGCTCGTATGATTGACGGCAAGAGCAAGGCTCGTTACGAGATATTCAATGTCGGCACCGGTAATGGTACTTCGGTATTCGAGTTGGTACGCGGTTTTGAGCGCGTAAATAACCTCAAGCTCAACTATAAGGTGGCATCCCGCCGTCCGGGAGATGTCGTTGCCATTTGGGCAGATACTGCTCTGGCAAACGAAGAGCTCGGCTGGAAGGCAGAGCGTTCTCTGGATGATACTCTCGCCTCGGCGTGGGCGTGGGAGAAGCACGTAAGAGGCTTGTAACCACTCTCGGCCAACGGCGAGAGACTTATATCATCCTCGCAAGAAGGTAATGATGCATACAAAAAAAACCGCAGAAATTTCTGCGGTTTTTTTGTGTTATAGGTTTTACGTGATAATCTACACGTGCTGCTTCTGCCAGATAAGAGCGGCCGAGCCGAGGATTGCTGCATTCTTACCCTCGATGCCGCTGGGCAAAATCTCTACCTTGTTCTTGAATACCGACAACATATTCTCCTCCATGTACCACTTCGTAGGCTCGAAGAGGAACTTGCCAGCCTTAGCCAGACCGCCGAAGAGGAAGATAGCTTTGGGCGATGAGATAACCACTGCGTCAGCCAATGCACGACCGAGCATCTCGCCTGTGTAGCGGAAGGTCTCAAGAGCAACGGGGTCACCCTTAGCAGCCGCAGCCGAAATCATCGAAGCATCGAAGTCGTTGAACGAGATGTCACGCAACTCACTCGGCTCGGTCATCTTTGCCATCAACTCGAAAGCTGTACGCTTGATACCTGTAGCCGAAACGTAGGTCTCGAGGCAACCACGGCGACCACAACCGCAAGCACGACCATTGTTGCGCTCAACGATAACGTGACCAAACTCACCGGCAAAGCCATCGTGACCGTAGATCATTTCGCCATTAGCCACAAATCCCGAACCGAGACCCGTTCCGAGGGTAATCATCACGAAGTCCTGAATACCCTTTGCATTGCCATAGACCATCTCGCCGATAGTTGCAGCATTTGCATCGTTCGTAAGAAGGATGAGGGACGAGGGGAAGTACTTCTGCATATCTGCCACCAGGTTGAACAGACGACGGCTCTCGTCGGGGTTCTTCTCCTCGGGGCGGAATTTCCAAAGGTTAGCCGGATACTCGACAGTTCCCTTATGGAAGTTGCCGTTGGGCGCACCTATACCGATACCGATCAGTTCGAACTCGAACGATACAGATGCCATCAGGCGTTGCATACCCTCGCAAAGATCTACAACAAATGCGGGATAGTCATCGAAAGTAAGGTACTTTTTGGTATGAATTACCGATTCAGCATATACATCGCCAGCCTCATCAACAAGGCCAAATGCTGTGTTGGTGCCGCCAATATCGACACCGAAAACAAGTTTTTTCATAGTTTTGGTTTTATAAAAAGGTTCACTCTTTGACCCAAAGTTACCATTTATTTCGGATTCTGCAAAATTTATACTAAATTTGGGGGTTAAAAGTGTTTATTATGAAAAAATACACCTGTGACGAACTGCTCGAAATGTTCGAGAGCCACCTGGCTCAAACCGAGACACCCACAGAGCCCGAGCTGCTCTACAACCCCATCATCTATTCGATGTCGAATGGAGGTAAACGCCTGCGTCCGACACTGCTGCTTGCAGCCTATAATATCTTTTCGGATGATATGTCGAAGGCCCTGCCTGCGGCTACAGCAATAGAGATGTTCCACAACTTCACACTGCTGCACGATGATATTATGGATAATGCCGAGGTGCGCCGAGGTCGTCCTTCGGTATATGCCAAGTGGGGTGCCAATGTGGCTATTCTCTCGGGCGATGCGATGCTTATCGTGGCGTACAGCCACCTGCAAAAGTGCCCGGAGAAGTCATTGCCGCAGATTTTTGAGATATTCAACCAAATGGCTTTGCAGGTGTGCGAGGGCCAGCAGTACGATATGGACTTTGAGAGCCGCCAGAAGGTCTCGGTGGTCGATTATATGCATATGATTGAACTGAAGACCTCGGTATTGCTTGCCGGAGCAGTCTCTATCGGTGCTGTGCTGGGTGGAGCATCGGGGGAGGATTGTCGTAAGCTCAACCGCTTTGCTCTGGAGTTGGGCCTGGCCTTCCAACTGCAGGATGACCTGCTCGATAGCTATGGCGATCAGAATGAACTGGGCAAGAAGATCGGTGGCGACATCCTCGAGGGTAAGAAGACCTTCTTGATGATGCAGGCGATGAGCCACGCTGATGAGCCCAAGCGCGAAATCCTGCGCACAACCTACAAGGATGCATCGCTCTCGGCCGAGGAGAAGATTGCCCGCGTGAAGGCAGTGTATGATGCGTTGGACATCCGCCGTATCACCGAGCAGCAGATATCGACCCGCTTCGAGAGGGCCATCTCGATTCTCGATTCGCTCAGCGTTGGCGAGGAGGCTGTCTCAGAGATGCGCTCCTTTGCCTTGAGCCTTATCGGTCGAACAAAGTAAAAATCGTTTTTTTTGAATCTTGATGAAGAGAAGTGATATAGAGATAATGGCTCCGGTCGGGAGTTACGAGTCGCTCCACGCCGCAATCAAGGCGGGGGCCGATGCCGTATATTTTGGTGTCGGGAAACTCAATATGCGCTCGGCATCGGCAGCCAACTTTACGCTTGATGACCTGGCCGAGATTGCGCGTATTGCCCGTGAGAATGGGGTTAAGACCTACCTGACGGTCAATACGGTGATGTATGATGACGAGATGCAGACGCTGCACGAGGTTATCGACCGCGCCAAAGTAGAGGGTATCAATGCTGTGATTGTGTCGGATATCGCAGCGATAATGTACGCCTATCAGAGAGGTGTCGAGGTGCACATCTCGACTCAATGCAATATCTCAAATGCCGAGGCGGCAAAATTCTATGCGCAGTGGGCCGATGTGGTTGTGCTGGCCAGGGAGTTGAGCCTCGAGCAGGTAGCGGCAATCAGCCGAGCTATTGATGAGCAGCAGATTACCGGCCCAAAGGGGGAGTTGTTGCAGATCGAGATGTTTGCGCACGGTGCACTCTGTATGTCGATTTCGGGTAAGTGCTATCTGAGCGAACACGAGACGGGCTGCTCGGCAAATCGCGGAGCTTGCCGACAGTTGTGCCGCAGAAAGTATACACTCACCGACAAAGAGACGGGTGCCGTGCTCGATGTGGATGGTCGCTATGTGCTCTCGCCCAAGGATTTGTGTACAGTCGATTTCCTCGATAAGTTTATCGGTGCGGGTGTGCGTGTGCTCAAGATTGAGGGCCGTGCGCGTGGTGCCGAGTATGTCAAGCGCGTTGTGGAGTGCTACGATGAGGCTCTGCGAGCTATGGAGTGTGGTGAGTATACCCGCGAGCTGGCGGCCGCATTAAAGGCGCGACTCGAGACGGTCTTTAATCGTGGCTTCTGGAACGGATATTATGCGGGCCGCCCCACGGTCGAGCATAGCGAGAACTACGGCTCCTCGGCGACCAAGCAGAAGGTATATGTCGGCAAGGTTACCAATGTCTTCAAGAAGATTTCGGTGGCGGAGATTACCGTTGAGGCCTCGACCCTCGATGCGGGCGATACCATCTTCTTTATGGGTGCCACTACGGGAGTTGTGGAGCAGACGGCAGAGCAGATATATCTGGCCAATGCACCGGTTGAGGGTGTGCGCCAGGGAGACGTGTGCTCGATTAAAATTTCGGAGCCGGTGCACCGAGGCGATAAGTTGTATAAGGAGATAGACCGTTGCGATAAGCAGTAAAAATATGTACGAAGAACTGAATATACCCAAAGAGTTTTTCTGCGAGGAGATGCGTTGTGACTACACCGTAACCGAGAAGATGAAACGTGTGTGGGCCACCGAGCTCGGGATGCTTCACCGCTTTGCGCAGGTGTGTCAAAAGCACGGCTTGCGCTGGTATGCTATGGGCGGAACGCTGCTTGGGGCGGTGCGCCACAAGGGCTTTATCCCATGGGATGACGATATAGACCTGCTGATGCCGCGTGAGGACTACAACCGCCTGCTCGAAATCGGTGCCGAGGAGTTTTCGTCACCTTACTTTTTGCAGAGCCCTTGCTCTGAGCATAACTTCTTCCGCACTCACGCCCAACTGCGCGATAGTCGCACCACGGGAGCTATCCACCAAGATCGTAACCGAGATATCAATCGAGGAATCTTTATGGATATCTTTCCGCTGGACGAGGTGCCCGAGAGTGCCCGAGAGTTAAAATCGCATCGCAAGCGTCTGCGCTCTTTGGCTCGCAAGGCGTATCGTCTAACCTTCCGCAGAGAGTATCGCTCGTGGTTCAAGCGCGTAATCTATGCTCTGCACGAGTGGTTACACTTCGGTAGATTCACCCCTGCGGGGGCTTTTCGGGAGTTTAACCTCATCGCTGCGGAGTATGCGGGCCGAGGGGGTAGCCGTGTGGGTCATACCTCGCTCTCGTATCGTGATGCGGTGATTTGGAGTCGAGAGGATTGGGCCGAGGTGGAGATGCTCCCCTTCGAGATGTTGCAGCTCCCTGCACCCAAAAATTGGGACTCGGTGCTGCGCCACCACTACGGCGACTATATGCGTATCCCCGAGAATAAGAACGGTACCTCACACGGTGGGGTGGAGTTCGACCCCGAAACACCTTATACTGAATACTTCAAAAACAACAGATAGATTATGGTAATAGGCTACACGGCCGGAGTATATGATCTCTTTCATATCGGCCACCTGAATTTGCTCAAGAATGCCAAGGGTATGTGCGACAAGCTTATCGTTGGTGTGACCACAGATGACCTTGTGACATACAAGGGTAAGCACGCGATGATTCCCTTCGAGGATCGCATCGAGATTGTGCGCAACATCAAGTGTGTGGATGCTGCTGTGCCACAGAGGGATATGGACAAGCTGGCAATGTGCAAGAAGTTGGGTGCGACAATTCTCTTTGTTGGAGATGATTGGTACGGGACCGAGAAGTGGCAGGAGTACGAGAAGGCTTTTGCTGCCGAGGGTATCCGCATTGTCTACTTCCCCTACACCAAGGGAGTCTCTTCGACCCAGATAACCAAGGCTCTGAATGCCGTAAGAGAGTAGTAGGGTATGAAGGTCGATAAGAGATATTGTGCAAGTTCGTACCTGCAATACCGCACGGTCTATGACCGCACGCGCTGCTTTGCGGAGGGTGTGGTGCCGACATATGCACCCGAATATGAGAACCGCGCCGAGATTCACAATAGTGAGGAGCTGGGTGAGCATATCGCCTCCGAGATGAGGCGTTTTGTGACGGAAAATCGCGCTGCGCTGGCTCTTTCAGGCGGTATTGACTCGGCCATCCTGGCGAAGTTTATGCCCAAGGGATCGCAATCCTATACCTTTAAGTGTGTGGTTCCGGGTACGCTTGTGGCGGATGAGACTCCGATTGCAGCACGATATGCCGAAGAGTGCGGATTGGAACACCATATTATTGAGATGTATTGGGAGGATTTTGAGCGTTATGCTCCGGTGCTGATGCGCCATAAGGGTGCCCCGATTCACTCGATTGAGGTGCAGATATACAAGGCAGCACTGCAGGCGAAGGCGGATGGCTACGATGCGCTGGTTTTCGGCGAGAGTGCCGATGTGAACTATGGAGGTATGAGTGGTCTGCTCTCGCGCGACTGGAGCTTTGAGGAGTTTGTCGAGCGTTATTCGTATGTTGCGCCCGAGAAGGTGCTTAAGGATTGGGAACGAGTTCTGGAGCCGGTCGAGAAGTATACGACTAATGGTATGACCGATGCTCACGAGTTTAATCGCAATGTCTTCCTTCGCGAGTCACTCAGCAGTTACCATAACGCCTGCGAGTGTGCCGGTATCAAGTTTTTGTCGCCCTTTGCAACTTCGCGTCTGGCCGTACCTCTCGATATCGAGAGAGTGCGCCGAGGTGAGAATAAATATCTTGTACGTGAGGTATTTAACGGGCTCTATCCTTCGTTTGAGATTCCTCCGAAGTTGCCTATGCCTCGCGCTACGAATGAGTGGTTCCGCGATTGGCAGGGCCCCGAGCGTGAAGAGTTCTTGGCGGGTTGTGTTGAGGGCCTGAGTGGCGATCAGCGATGGCTGGTGTGGTGCCTCGAGCGTCTCTTCAGGATGATCGATGAGGGTGATTTTGTTACAAAATAAATTTTTAGACAGGGTTGAATATGAAGAGGTTTTTACTGCTTTTGACAGCGGTGGTTTTTGCGTTGTCGGCTTTAGCTGCACCAACAAGGGTGACAACTTCGGCAGTGGGCGAAGTTGAGGTGTTGTGTGAGGATAGTGCGTGGAGCGTGGAGGCGAAGGTCGTGGCGCAAGATGGCTGTGAGCAGATAGTTATCGAGATGAATACCTCACAACCCGCAACCCCACCCTCGCTGGTGGTCAAGTTCTCGACCCCGCAGCTCGATGTACACCACCTCTGGTGTAGCGATAAGTCCGGGGTTGTGAGACTTCGTACCGATTGGGAGAAATCCTACTCATCAATGCTGGCGCGAGAGATGCCACTCTACGCCTTCATAAATACAGGCAACCGCAATCGCCTGACGGTTGCTCTGGCAGAGGCCACACGTAAGGTCGATGCCACTCTTGCTCTGCGCGAGGAGGGAGCACTGCTTGTTGGCTGTCTGGAGTTCTTTGTCGAGCCCGAGGCTCCGATTTCGCACTACAAAACTTCGATTCTGCTCGATAGACGCGATATCTTTTGGGCCGATGCGGTGCGTGGCGGTGCAGAGTGGATATCGCAGCAGAATGGCTTTGAGCCCTGCTACGTTCCCGAGGCGGCATTTGCACCACTCTACTCTACGTGGTATCAATTCCATCAGCAGATTACCGACAACGAGATTGAGGCAGAGTGCCGCGAGGCGGTGAAGCTCGGTATGCGCACCATTATTGTTGATGACGGTTGGCAGACGGCCGACAACAATCGTGGCTATGCCCACTGTGGCGATTGGGAGGTGGCTCCCGAGCGCATCAAGGATATGGCTTCGCACGTCAAGCGTGTGCAGGATATTGGTATGAAGTATATGGTGTGGTACTCGGTACCCTTTGTGGGGAAGCATAGTAGGGCCTTTGCGCAGTTCCGCGAAAAGTTTTTGTATATGCGAGAGGGTGGTGCCGTGGGTATTCTGGATCCCCGTTTCCCCGAGGTAAGAGAGCATATC
>JBGUTM010000273.1:0-1509 GCA_045133075.1 Alistipes sp.
TTACCCGTCATCACAATCTTCTCGGCAGGGAACATTCGCTCCATACCGTCATAGGCCACGCAGATACGCTTTGCCTTGCGAGCGAGAATCTTGTTGGCCACGCCAGCAAAGGAGTTCTGCTCCTGAATCACTGTCGGCACACCCATCCTCTGCGCCGTCCACAGCACAGGGCCGCTTGCATAGCCGCCAAAGCCCACCACCGCATCGGGACGGAAGTTGCGAATAACCTTTCGCGCCTTCAGGATGCTGCCTATAAGACGGAAGGGGATCGTGAGATTCTTCCAAGTAAACTTACGTTGGATACCAAGAATCGGCAACCCCACGATGTTGTACCCCAATGCAGGCACCTTCTCCATCTCCATCTTGCCCTCGGCTCCCACAAAGAGCAGTTCGACATCACTGCCATAACGTCCCTTCAGAGCCTCCGCCACGGCAACCGCCGGATATATATGACCTCCGGTACCTCCACCGGAGAGAATTATACGTTTCATAGACGAGTTAATCTTCTCTGTTTATTGATTTTAGGCTCATCTTCCCACAAGGCTGCCGTCCCTCTCCTAACACACCACGGCAACACCCTCCGAAAGATTTACAAAAGTAGCGAAAATAAGGGGAACAGACAAATAAAAAGAGATGAATTTTAGCCCTCTTTTTTTCGAATTTACACACACCTACACCCGAGCGTTCGCACACCCTTTTTTACCAAATTATTTGTCGATTTGTGATATTTTGCTTACTTTCGTATGCAAAATCCAAACAACAAAAAGATGAAGAACAGAATTTTAACCATTGCCCTACTGTCAGCAATGCTTTTGGGCATCAGCCAGGTATCGGCACAGGAGCGCGTAGTACGCGCCATAGAGTTGGAGTTGGGCGGCGGTATCATCACCCCAACCTCAAAGCTACACTTCGACAAAAATCACCCGGGATGGAACGCCAACCTGGAGGTGCGCTATAACTTCAAGAGCCTTCCCCTCGACCTGGGATTGCACGTTGACGGCGCAGCCCTCAACCGCGAACTCAACCCCATCCAGAACATCCAGGAGCTCCGCGAGGTGAAGTTCGCATCAATCACGACCCTGGCTGTGCTTGACGTAAACATCTGGAGAGCAAAGGGTATCTCTCTCTTTGGTGGTGTGGGAGTCGGCTATGGTATGCTTATCAACGACTTTCAGAAGATAACACATATCAAAGATGTGGACAAGCTCGGTTGCTTCTGTGTGATGCCGCGTGTCGGTATCGAGATCATTCATCGCGTTCGTGCAACCCTCTACTACAAACAACTCAAAAAGGAGCAAAACCATTTTGGCCTCAACCTCGGAGTTGTCATCGGTGGCGGCAAAACCGGCTTTGTCCCCGAAAAGTAGACCGCTAAAACTAAATTGACAATCATCCCACCCATCGAGGTTTTTCCTCCTCCTTGCAAGGGATAGTCTGCGAGCAGTCTCTTCCCATTGATTCGAGGGGAGGTTCACCATTAGTTTTTTACCTCTCAATCATATGAACTGC
>JBGUTM010000274.1:0-15251 GCA_045133075.1 Alistipes sp.
TATACGGGGTGAGCCTCAGCCTTGATGACCATCTCATAAGCGGCCTGCTGCAGGTCGTAACGCTTGATGCGGTTGCTGCACTCTGCTACCTGTACATAGAAGTTGATGATTGCCTCGAGCTGCTCCTTAACTTTCGGAGCAAGCTTTGCATCGAGTTCGTATGCCTTTTCGAGGGCCGTGATAGCTACATCACCGGCCTTCTCATCGACAAACTTAGTCTGCTCCCAAGCCTTAACCTTTGTGCCGTTGAAGTAGACCTTAACCCAAGGATACTCCCAGCACTCTGCGGTCTTGCTCTTGGGCTCGCCACCCATGTTGGTCGGCAACATAGCCTGATCCAACAGATCCATAAAGAGGTTCTTGGTCGGAGCCTGCATCGACTCGAAATAGACCTTTGCTCGAGTCATCCACGTTGCGGCCTTTACATTCTTCTTGGGGTTTTCAATATCTGCATTGCTCTTCTCGAGCTTTGCGCGGATTGAACCCTCGTTTACTGATTGAGCATTCGCTGCCGGCGCAAGCAGAAGCACTGCTGCCATCGCCAATAATAATACTCGTTTCATAATCTTAAGTTTTTAAGTGTATAAGTTGTTTGTATTGAAATTTATTCTTGGTTTTGGCTTGCTGCCTCAGCTGCGGAAGCCTCGGTTGCGGGAGCCTCTGCACCCTCAACCACGGGGGTCTCGGTTGCTGCCATCTCCTCATCCTTATCCTCGTTTGCCGGCACAGCCGTTACCGAAGCGATGGCGTCGCCCTCGCGCAGGTTGATGATACGTACACCCTGCGTAGCACGGCCGGCCAGGTGAATCTGCGATACGGCGGTACGGATGGTAAGACCTGAACGGTTGATAATCATCAGGTCGTTATCATCGGTCACTGCCTGAATCGAGATCAGCTTACCGGTCTTCTCGGTGACGTTGATGGTCTTCACTCCCTTACCACCACGGTTGGTGATGCGGTACTCGTCAAGATCGGTACGCTTACCATAGCCGTTCTCGCTCAATACCAACACATCCTGGCCGCTCTCAGGCTCGATACAGATCATACCTACAACCTCATCGTTATCCTCAATTGAGATACCGCGCACACCTGCACCAACACGGCCAATCGGGCGAACGGTCTCCTCGTTGAAGCGGATAGCCTTACCCTCTCGGGCTGCAACCATCACCTCTGCCTTGCCGCTGGTGAGCTTTGCATCAATGAGTTGGTCGCCCTCGCGGATTACGATCGCATTCACACCATTCTGGCGCGGACGAGAGTAGGCCTCGAGCTTGGTCTTCTTGATGGTTCCGTTCTTGGTACACATAATGATATAGTTCTCGTTCACGTACTCTGCATCGTTCAGACGCTTGCAGTTGATGTATGCGCGAACCTTATCATCCGGCTCAATCTGGATGACGTTTTGGATTGCGCGTCCCTTAGAAGAACGTGAACCCTCGGGAATTTCGTATACCTTGAGCCAATAGCAACGACCCTTCTCGGTGAAGAAGAGCATCGTATTGTGCATCGAGGCAACGTAGATGTGCTCGATGAAGTCCTCATCGCGCGTTGCGCTACCCTTTGCTCCGACACCGCCACGATTCTGGGTGCGGTACTCGGCCAGTGAGGTGCGCTTGATGTAGCCCATGTGCGAGATGGTGATGACCATATCCTCATCGGCATAGAAGTCCTCGGGGTTGAACTCCTCCGAAGCGTAGATAATCTCCGAGCGGCGCTCGTCACCATACTTCTCCTTCATCTCCAGAAGCTCGTCCTTCACGATCTGCAACTGCATCGACTCGTTGGCCAATACATCGTTGAAGTATGCAATCAGACGCTGCAGCTCATCTCTCTCGGCCACGAGCTTGCCTCGCTCCAAGCCGGTGAGAGCTCGCAGGCGCATCTCGACAATGGCTGCTGCCTGCAACTCCGACAGTCCAAAGCGGGCGCAGAGGTTCTCCTTGGCCTCATCAACACTCTTCGCTGCGCGGATGATGCGGATAACTTCATCGATGTTATCCTGGGCAATGAGCAGACCTAACACGATGTGCAGACGCTCCTCTGCCTTGCGCAGGTCGAAGCGGGTGCGGCGCACAACCACATCGTGACGATGGTCGATAAAGTGGCGGATAAGATCTTTGAGGTTGAGTTGCTGCGGACGTCCATTCACCAGGGCGATGTTGTTCACCGCGAACGAGGTCTGCAACGGGGTATTCTTGTAGAGCGTGTTGAGCACTACGCTTGCCACGGCATCCTGCTTGAGGATGATGACAATGCGCATACCGCTACGGTCAGACTCATCGTTGATGTAAGAGATGCCCTCGATCTTCTTCTCGTTGATCAGATCGGCAATCTTCTTAATCATCTCTGCCTTATTGACCATGTAGGGGATCTCGGTAACTACGATACACTCGCGGCCGGTTGCCGTATGCTCAATCTCGGTCTTGGCACGCATAACCACTCGGCCACGGCCGGTCATCAACGCCTCCTTGACACCCTCGTAGCCGTAGATGATACCTCCGGTCGGGAAGTCGGGACCTTTGACGTAGTGGAGCAGATCCTCACACTCGATATCGGGGTTATCAACGTATGCGCAGCAGGCATCGACAACCTCTCCCAGGTTGTGGGGGGCCATATTTGTAGCCATACCAACGGCGATACCGCTCGAGCCATTCACCAGCAACAAGGGGATCTTTGTGGGCAATACCGTAGGTTCGGGAATGGTGTCATCGAAGTTGAGAGTCCAGTCGATGGTCTCCTTCTCGATGTCGGCCATAACCTCATCGGTAATCTTCTTCATTCGAGCCTCGGTATAACGCATAGCTGCGGGCGAGTCGCCGTCCATCGAGCCGAAGTTACCCTGACCCTCAACGAGCGGGTAGCGCATGCTCCACTCCTGAGCCAGACGTACCATTGCATCGTAGACCGATGAGTCGCCGTGGGGGTGGAACTTACCGAGCACATCACCGACAATACGCGCCGATTTACGGGTCGGCTTGTCGGAATACAAATTAAGTTCGGCACTCATATCGTACAAAATACGGCGGTGCACGGGTTTGAGTCCGTCACGTACATCGGGCAATGCTCGCGATACGATGACCGACATTGAGTAGTCGATGTAGGCGGACTTCATCTGCTCCTCGATATTCACGGGGACCACACGACCTATCAAACCCTCAGTTTTTACTTCTTCATTTTGCATTGTACAGTCTCTATTATGTTTTGATTTTTATCCGAAATATATCGTACAAAAGTAGTGTTTATTTGTAAAATAAACAACTTTACACCCCGAAATCACACTTTTCGAAAATAGATATCGCAAATTTTCCTGTTTTTACCCATTTTTAGGCGATTTTACGCCCTCTTTTTTTGCTATCGACCCCCTGTCGGGAGTGGAGCGAACAACTCCTTCTGTTTTTTCGAGAAAAATAAGTACCTTTGCGCCGTTATTAACAATGTAAATTTACTCAGAATGACACCTTTGTTTGTCCAAACCGACTCGATTGATAACCTGATTCTTCCCGACAGCTTGCAAAAAGCTCAATTTGTCGAGACCGTAACCAAAATAGTAAATACCGACTATCGCCAATTGCTTGTTAATCTGGCTGATGGGGCAATGTGGGTGGGCCTGAAGATTATCCTTGCCCTGCTGATTTGGTGGGTCGGCCGCTGGATTATCCGCAAGTTCCTCGTGATGCTCGATCGCCTCTTCTCGCGCCGCAAAATAGAGTCATCCCTGTGCCTGTTCCTTCACAATATGGCTAACGTGGCGATGTCTCTGATGCTTATTTTGTCGGTCGTGCAGACGCTCGGCGTGAATGTGACCTCTATCCTCGCCCTCTTCGCCTCGGCCACGCTGGCTATAGGTATGGCCCTGAGCGGCACGATGCAAAACTTCGCCGGTGGAGTGATGATCCTCCTACTAAAACCCTACCGCGTGGGCGACTTTATCTCGGCCCAGGGACAGTCGGGTACCGTTAAGGAGATTATGCTCTTCTCGACCTGCATCGAGACCCCCGATAGACAGACAATATATATCCCTAACTCCTCAATATCAACTGCCATCATCGACAACTATTCGGTGTCGGACTTGCGCCGTGCAGATGTCACGGTATCAATATCTTATGGAGATGATGTCGATGTTGCCCGCGCCGAGATTATGGCCCTCATCAAGGCCGATTCGCGCATCCTCACCGAGCCGGCTCCCGCAGTTATCGTCTCGGCCCTGGCCGAGAGCTCGGTAAACCTTTCCGTGCGTATGTGGGTCAAAAATGGTGACTATTGGGGCGTTATTGGGGATATGAACGAACGCATATACAAGGTGCTGCCAACCAAGGGTATCCACTTCCCCTTCCCGCAACTCGATGTACACGTTCATAACAAATAAACGCGTCATATTAAAAAATCACCCGTTCGAAATGGAATTGAACGGGTGATTTTTGTTTAGGCAACTCTGCTACTCTTTATGGTATTCGAATAGATCGCCGGGTTGGCAATCGAGAACCTCACAGATGGCATTAAGAGTTGAGAGACGCACGGCACGAGCCTTGCCCGTTTTAAGAATCGAAAGATTCACAACCGAGATATCGACTCTCTCTGAGAGTTCCGACAGTGACATCTTGCGTTTGGCCAGCATCACATCAAGATTGATTATTATAGCCATACTCTCAACTATTTATACGGTCATCGTTTCATCTTCATTCAGCCCGATAGCAATCTTGTAGAGTTGGGCAACCACGATTATCAATAGCGGAATGATAAATGTCGATGCATTCATCCTGAAGGCCGCATGCAGGCTTATCTGCGCCTGATCTGCGTATAAATCATATATTGCAAGTTGTTTGAAAAGGTAGATATTTTCATCTGCCACAATGAAGAATAATGTCACAGGTGCCAGAGCGTAGAGCAGATATAGGTTCGATTTTGTGAACACACAACCCTTACGCGCACTACGGATGGTGTTGAAGGCAAAAATCATCAACATTACCACCATTGCCATCAATAATAATGTGCGCAGATAGAATTGCACCTTCCATGCACGGAATCCCCAATGATCTGGCTGTACGGTATCATCATTGACGGAATAGAGCAACACTTGTGTTGGCTTGGCCACGATATCCGGCTGGCCATCCTCTCCCTCGACTACAACTATCGGCTCGAAATTCTCGGCATCAGAACTCTTAGGCGTATATACTCCTGTACGCATAATACCCACCGAGGAGGGACCCTCTTCGCCCTCGACCTGCAAACCTGCAGCGATTTGCACATAGGATTGCACCAATGGTAACACACCGAAGAAAGATGCTGCGATAAATGTCGCAATAAGTAGGCGACTTGTTCTCTTTGAAACCTTCATAGCAGTAAATTTTAATGTTTTAGATTGAATTTTTATCGTTTCTCGATACAAAGGTAGTGATAGATTTCTATTTTGCAAATAATTTCGATAAAAATTTAATGATATTCGATAAATGGAATTAATCTTTCGGCAACCTTACCCGCAACTCGATGTGCACGTTCATAACGAGCAATCTCAGCAACCCCACTAACTTCAGTAATCTCATAATCCCCAGTATCCCCACTCTCCCCATAAGCAGTCGCAGACTGCGCTCCCCAGTATCCACATCCAACCCAGAGATCTGGGATGACTGGGGAAACTGGGGGCGGGTAGCTAATGGCCAACAGCCAAAAAAAGTCCGCCGGAGGTTATCCGGCGGACTCTATTAAGGATTATACGACCCTCGGATTAGTAACCCAGAGTTTTAGACGATGCGTAAGAGATCTTGAGGGCATTCGCACGGCGCAGCTCCTGCTTAACGTCCGTGATGATACCCATCTTCGTCTTGCCGTCAGCCTTAAGACAGATTGTCATAAGCGCACGGTCAACCTCGCTGAGCTGGTCGCGCTCGCCGGCCACGAAGTCCAAAATATCCTTAGTCGTCTTATACGAATCGTTCAACTGAATACGCGGTGCAGTACCAAACTTCTCCTGCATAGCGAGTACCGGCTGACCGATGTGGATGTAACTTACCAGTGATTTCTTCTCCAGTTTCTGCACCTCGGTTGCCTCGGGCACCTTGTAGTGTACGAGCAACTCCTGATCACGCATCGAAGTCGAGAGCATAAAGAAGAAGAGGATGATGTATACTACGTCAGGGAGCGATGTCGTCGACATTGCAGGGACCTCGCGGTCGCCCTTTTTCTTCATTACTGCCATATTACTTCTTTGCCATATTACGAGGCTCAGCCTCCGAAATCTTCAGAGGAATAGCCTTGGTGATTACTGAACTCTGTTCCTTTTCGAGGTCGGCGAACTTCTTGCCGAACTTCATCTTCGAAACCTCATCGCGAACTTCGTTGAAGGCGCGGGTAAGCTCATTCTGAACTCGGATGTAGACCTCATAATCCGTCTCACGGGTGTTCTGGAGCGAGATCACACCCTGGCTAATCGGGTATGCCCACTTCGAACCATCCGGCATCTCCAACTCCTTAACCTCCTTTTCGGGAAGGTTGGGGTCGTCATACGGATTGAGGATAAACTCCTTCGCTTTATCCTTCAATTGGCGGAGATCCATCATCTTGTTGCCGACCATAATCTGACCGCTGCTGTTCACGAACACCAACAGAAGGTTACGTTCCTTAACCTTGATCTCCTCCTGTTTTACGTTCGGATCCGGCATCGGCGGCAACACGCGCACCAGACCTGTATCTACGTCCATTGTCGAAACGACAAGGAAGAAGATAAGCACGGTGAAGGCGATATCCGCTTGTGACGAAGCATTAATTTGAGGTATATTACTCTTTTTGCTTGACATAATCTACCTTTATTATTTAAGTAAGTTACGAACCTCGGCAACAACGGTTGCGAGAATCGATGCAGCAGCTACTGCATAGGTAACAAGGAGTCCTACCTCCGAGATAGCCAACTCAAACGGATCCTCAAAGAAACCGCCCTCTGCGTTGGGAATCTTCAGACCCTCGTGGCTCAAAGCTACACCTACAGCCGCACCAACAATCACTACTACGATTGCCACAGCCAAACCGGTCTTTTTGAGTCCCGCAGGATTCTGAATCAAGTTGGCAACAGCTGCGCAAAGGATGCATACCGCAGCTCCTACGAGCAGCGCGTAGAACCACATAAGGTTCCAGCTGACGGCAACCTCCGATCCGCTCGAGATAACGGCCCACGCAACGAAGGCAGCCGTAATGGCGAACAGAGATGCCAATACAATATTTAATACCTTTTTCATAATCTTTGTTTCTGTGTACGGGTTGATACGGTCTGATTATTTCTTGTTAAGCATATCCAACAACGAAATCGAAGCATCCTCCATCTCGTTTACGATAGAGTCGATCTTTGCGATGATGTAGTTGTAGAATACCTGAAGAATCATAGCCGCGATAAGACCCAACAGAGTTGTAAGAAGAGCGACCTTCATACCACCTGCAACCAGTGCCGGAGAGATATCACCTGCTGCCTGGATCGAGTCGAACGACTGTACAAGACCTACGACAGTACCCATAAATCCGAGTGAAGGCGACAGCGAGATGAAGAGCGACAACCAGCTCAGGCCCGACTCCAACTGACCGGTCTGTACCGAACCGTAAGAAACGACTGCCTTCTCAACAGCATCGAGACCCAGATCTGCACGATCGAGACCCTGATAGTAGATTGATGCGATAGGACCGCGAGTGTTGCGGCAAACCTCCTTAGCAGCCTCTACGCCACCGTTGTTGAGAGCTGCCTCAACCTGTGCCATAAACTTCTTGGTGTTGATTGACGAGAATGCGAGGTAGAGAATACGCTCGATTGCGATAGCCAAACCAAGTACAAGAGCGATAAGGATAGGAAGCATCCAGCCCCAACCACCCTCGAGGAACTTCTGCATCAGAACGTGGTGCATAGTCTCACCCTCGATCTGAACCTCGGCATCAATAGCAGCCTCTTCAGCTACAGCCTCCTCGACTACAGCCTCCTCTGCGGGAGCAGCGGCCTCTTCAGTTGCAGGAGCAGCAGCAGCGTTCTCCTGTGCGAAAACATTAGCAGAGCCAAAGGTCAACATGGCTACTGACAACATCAAAAATAATTTTTTCATAATTGTTTTAATAAGTTAATAATTTGAATTAGTTATTGCGTTAAATTTTTTGTAAAATCTTCATTTTTTTTCTTTGCTCATCCCTTCGGTGCCCATTTTAACCCTTTTGGTGGCCTTGCGACATATTTATCGCGCAACCAACTACACACAAGACAACAATCTGTGTATCAATCTCATAAGCCCCAATAACCCCTTAATATGGGGAGTCTGGGCACCAATATCAGTGCGAAATATAGCACTTTTTTTTTGTTTATGCAATCTCTGCCGATGTAAATTCACCTCTTAATGGTTGGTCGAGCATCGTATGACACTCTTCGACCGATAGGTTTTTGCCCAGCAGATACATCAATTTTGTCACTGCCGCCTCGGTGGTCATATCGTGTCCGCTGACTACACCGATACTTTGTAGGCCTACCCCCGTCTCGTAAAGATCCATCGACACCGAGCCGCCCGCACACTGCGTGACATTGATGACAATCATTCCGCGATTGATAGCCTCCTCAAGCACCTTGATAAACCAATCGCTCGTTGGGGCATTTCCCGAGCCGTAAGTCTCGAGAACAACACCCTTCAGACCCTCAACCGAGAGTATCGCCCGCAGTATCGATTCGCTGATTCCGGGGAAGAGCTTTATGACTACAACTTCATCACTCAAGGAGGTGGCAATTTCCAGATTCTCAGATATCTTTGTCGGCTTTGAAATGGCCGGATGGTTGTATGTGATATTGACTCCCACCTCAGCCAGCGGCGGGTAGTTATAGGAGCAGAATGCGCTCAACTCTTCGGCACTCTGCTTGGTTGTACGATTGCCTCGGAAGAGTCGATTTTGGAAGTAGAGGGCCACCTCCGCAATTACCGGTCGCCCATCGCGTCTGGCTCCTGCAATCTCCAGTGCCGTGATCAGATTTTCTCGGCCATCGGTGCGCAGGATGCCCATCGGAATCTGGCTACCGGTGAGAATTACGGGCTTCGCGAGATTTTCGAGCATAAAGCTCAATGCCGCTGCCGTGTAGGACATAGTGTCGGTGCCGTGCAACACCACAAAACCATCAAAGCGGGCGTAGTTGTCGCGTATGATCTCGGCGAGCTCGACCCAACGTGCCGGCATCACATTCGAGGAGTCGATGGGGGTCATCGTCATCACCTCGATATCGACCTCGAGCCTGCGCAACGAGGGAATCTCCTCATACATCGCCGAGAAATCGAAGGGAACCAGCGTTCCGCCGGCATCACGCCGCATACCGATAGTACCACCGGTATAGATTAGCAAAATTTTTGGTTTTATATCCATAATTTACTTTAGTTTAGGAACATACGTTCTGCATTATTTGTTGTTTGGGCAGCTACCGTCTCGGGGCTTACACCCTTTATCTCTGCTATTTTTTCGCAAATATAGGGAATATATGCCGATTCGTTGCGCTGGCCGCGGAACGGCACGGGCGTCAGGTAGGGACAATCGGTTTCAAGCAAGAGCTCCTCGAGAGGAATTTCGCTTACAACCTTCGCCAGAGGGCTCTTCTTGAAGGTTACCACGCCGCCGATGCCGAAGAGAAAATCGCCACATTCGCGCAGTCGGTGATAGCTCTCCACCCCGTCCGAGAAGGCGTGAAAAACACCTCTTACGCCGCGGCCACGAAAGCCTTCGATCACCTCACACATCTCGGCCCACGCACTGCGAGTATGTACTGCAATAGGCAGGTTGTGGCGCAACGAGAGCTCGATTTGATGCTCAAAGGCCTCCATCTGCTCTGCTCGAAAATCCTGACTCCAGTAGAAGTCGAGACCGATCTCTCCTACTCCGTAAAACTGTTCTATGGGCGGTTTTTCGAGATACTTTTCGACCAGGGCCAACTCCTCGCGCCAGGCGGGATTGTCGTTCACCGATGTCGGATGCAGACCCATCATCGGGAAGCAGTTGTCGGGATAGTTGAGACACATCTGCAACAACCTCTCGTGACTCTGGCTGTCGATGGCGGGGAGGAGCAGCCTATCGACACCGGCAGTAATGGCTCGCTGCATTACCTCGTCACGGTCTGCATCAAACTCGGGTTCGTAGAGGTGTGAATGTGTGTCAATATATCGTAAATTCATAGTATTCAGATTGTTGTCAAGGCGTCTAAACAAGTTTTTCATACATATTTCCTGGCAGAAGTCTTACTGCTCCGGCCAGTTCGAGCGACATCAGTAGGGCTGACAACTCGCCCGATTGCATACCACTTAGTTCCATAAGTTCGCCCATAGATACGGGGTCTGGGGTGCGGAAACAGCAAAGGAGGCCCTTCTCATCAGGGGTGAGATCGAGTGTCGGGTCTATCTTCGGTGTGGTTGGTTGCTCGGGGAGGCTCAAGTCCCACATAAGTTCGTTGATTATATCCTCGGCCGAGGCCACAAGTTGTGCACGGCGGGTGCGGATAAGGTGGTTTGTTCCTGCGGCCGCCGAGTCGAACATTCGCCCCGGCACGGCCATCACCGAGCGGTTGTAGTCATCGGTAAATTGGGCTGTGGTGAGTGCACCACCTCCGGCGTGGGACTCGACCACGACCGTACCACAGCTAAGGGCGGCAATTATGCGGTTGCGCGAGATGTAGTAACACCCCTTCTTTGGGGTTGTAGAGGGGAGCTCGCTCACGATGGCTCCACCGTGGGCGATGATATCTTCAGCCAGGGCTGTGTGCTGGGTGGGGGTGACCGCAGGCAGAGGGTTTGCCACCACAGCTATAGTCGGTACGTTGTTGAGCAGGGCGGCACGATGTGCTGCCGAGTCGATGCCGAATGCCAGGCCGCTGACTATGCAGAGGTCGGGTACGCGGGCTGCCAGACCGGCAATAAGCTCCGCACAGGCTCGCTCACCATAGGGGGTCATCCGGCGGGTGCCGACAAACGAGATGCAGCGGCGAGATAGTGCCTCAATGTCTCCGCGTACATATATAATATGGGGGTAGTCGGCAGTTTCGCGCAGCAGGGCTGGATACTCTTTGTCGGTCGAGGCTATTGGCGTTATGGCGTGGCGGTTACAGTAGTTGAGTTCGCGCTCGGCACTGCTCCAACCCTCGCGCCGTGCTATGGCTCGGGCGATATCCTCGCGTAGCTCGGCACGCTCCATAAGGTCACGCTCCGAGGCGGCAAATACCGTTACGGCATCGCCATACACCTCTAAAAGGTGTGCGACACCCTTGGGTCCAAGACCGCGGGTCATCACCAATGCAAGGTCTTCGATTCTCATAATCGCCGATATTCGGAGTGTAAAAATACAAAAAAAGCATAAAACCGCCACTCTCAAATACCAAATTACCCCCAATACCAATCATTTTTTTAGAGATATGAGGATTTTACCACAACATTTCGGACCGTTCAAAGGAGATGTTTGTTAGAATAAAATACTATCTTTGCCATAAATTAAACAATGTGAAGACTATGGAATTGGATATTAACACCCTCAAATCATTGGTCGAGAGCGCGTGGGAGAATCGCGATATGCTCTCGGATTCCGCAACCAAAGATGCTATCCGCAAGGTTGTTGAGGCCGTAGACAAGGGCATCCTGCGCACGGCCGAGCCCATAGACCTCGACAAGAGCGAGTGGCAGGTGAACGAGTGGGTCAAGAAGGCAATAATCCTCTACTTCCCCATACAGAAGATGCGCACGATGCGTGCCGGCGAGCTCGAGTGGTACGACAAAATGGAGCTCAAGCACGACTTCGAATCGCTCGGAGTTCGTGTAGTACCTCACGCCGTTGCTCGCTATGGTGCCTACATCGCTCCGGGTGCAATCCTGATGCCCTCGTATGTAAATATAGGTGCCTATGTGGACAGCGGCACCATGGTCGACACCTGGGCTACGGTAGGCTCGTGTGCCCAGATCGGCAAGCACGTTCACCTCTCGGGTGGCGTAGGTATCGGTGGCGTATTGGAGCCCGTGCAGGCGGCCCCCGTGATCATCGAGGACAACTGCTTCATAGGCTCGCGTGCCATAGTGGTCGAGGGTGCACACATCTGTCGTGAGTCGGTGCTCGGCTCTAATGTGGTAATCACCGGCTCGACACACATCATTGACGTCACGGGCGACGAGCCTAAGGAGTATCGTGGATATGTGCCGCCGCGCTCGGTGGTCATCCCCGGTACCTATATGAAAAAATTCCCCGCAGGTGAGTATGGCGTATCTTGTGCTCTCATCATCGGAAAACGCAAGGAGTCTACCGACAAGAAAACCTCGCTCAATGATGCTCTGCGTGACTTTGGTGTGAGCGTTTAACCCGTGTAGTATTATGACCAAAACCAAACAGAGCATAAAACCGCCCCACCCTGCCCAGCGTCCCTGGCGCGTGCTCGAGAGTCGCTATCTCGACCGCTCGCCGTGGCATACTGTGCGTACTGACCGTGTGCAACTCCCCACCGGAGCCATAGTTCCCGACTGGTATGTATTCGAATTTTTGGACTGGGTAGAGATTTTGGCCATAACCCGAGAGGGTAAGTTTGTAATCATCAGCCAATATCGTCACGGCCTGGGGGAGACCCGCTATGAACTTCCAGCCGGCAGCTGTGACCAGGGTGAGACTCCGCTCGAGAGTGCCAAGCGCGAGCTCTTTGAGGAGACGGGCTATGGTGGCGGTCGTTGGGAGCTCCTAATGACCAAGTCGCCCAACCCCTCAAATCATAATAACCACGTACACGCCTTCCTTGCCCTCGATGTCGAGCAGGTTGATGTTCCACACAATGAGGAGAGTGAGGATATACGTGTGCATCTGCTTTCGCGTGAGGAGGTGCTGGCACTATTGCTCGATGACGAGATTCAGCAGAGTATGCACGCTGCAGTCCTCTGGAAGTATATGTATCTGACCGAAGGGAGATGATCTACCGCTTTGACACACTCGGCTCGACAAACGATGAGGCTCGCAATCCCCTATATCGGGAGGGCGATATCGTCATCGCTGAACGCCAAACTGCTGGTCGCGGACAGAGGGGACATACTTGGGAGAGTGCCGAGGGGCAAAATATCACCTTTTCGCTCATCCTCGAACCTACATTTCTGCCCGTGAATGAGCAGTTTCTGCTCTCGGAGGTGCTGGCATTGGCGTTGGTCGATACCCTTGTCGAGTATGGTATCGAGGCCAAAATCAAGTGGACAAACGACATCTATGTCGGCGATAAGAAGATTGTTGGAATGCTTATCGAGAACTCGCTCGACGGAGGATGTCTCGCTCGCACAATAGCGGGTATCGGCCTAAATATCAATCAGACGGAGTTTGACCCATTGCTGCCCAATCCTACCTCTATGGCTCTGCTTGCGGGCCGCAAGTTCGATTGTGAGGAGGTCTTGAATCGCCTGATGGATAATATCTTCTCGCTCTATGAGGCTTTGCGCCGTGGGCAGAAGGAGATGTTGCAGGACCGCTACCGCTCAACGATGTATCGCCTGGATGAAAGGTACACCTATGCTCTGGCCGATGGCACAATTTTCGAGGGTGTGATTCGCGGAGTGCGCCCCTCGGGAGAGTTGATGATCGAACACGCCTCTGATGGTGCTCTGCACGAGTATCTCTTCAAACAGGTAGAATTTATCATCAAAAAATAGCTGTAGAAGAGTATAATTTCCGAATTAATAGCTATATTTGCGTAGAAATCAACAACTAAAATATATAATACTATGAACATTCCTTCGAATTTGAAATACTCCAACGACCATGAGTGGTGCCGTCTGGAGGGTGATGTGGCCTATGTTGGCATTACCGATTTTGCACAGAGCGAGCTGGGTGATATCGTCTTCGTGGACGTCCCGACTGTGGGCGAGAGCCTCGAGGCTGGTGAAGTCTTCGGTGCTGTTGAGGCTGTGAAGACCGTGAGCGACCTCTTCTTGCCCGTGGGTGGTGAGGTACTCGAGGTGAATGAGGCTGTGGATGCAGACCCCGCACTCGTAAATAAGGATCCATACGGTGAGGGCTGGATTGTGAAGGTGCAGGTGGCAAACGCTGCCGACTATGACGCCCTGCTCACCCCCGAGCAGTATGCCGAGTTGATTGGCTAATACTTCAAATCGAAATTTTACCCATTGGCAGTCCATCTTTTGATGGGCTGCTTCTTTTGTGTGGGAGGGGGGTGAGGAGTTTCCGGGAGGGTTTAGAAGGATTGGATGATATGCACGGATTGGCCTAAATTCCCTAACTACTCTAACTACTCTAAAGTCATTAAATAGGCGCAATAGTTAGGAGCAAAAAAAGAGTGTGTCCAAAAACTTGTTGGACACACTCTTTGTGGTTAGAAGTTGTATGGCAGGAGGGTTAATTTACTTGGCGTAAATGAGCATTTTGCGCACAAGCGTAACGCTGAAAACACCTGGTTAGACAGCTTCTTTTGCTTAAATGGGCTCTTTTATCTCAAGCGACCCTCTTTGGCTTCGATACACTCAGTCGCGTGGGGCACCTTCATCAGACGCTCCTTCGGAATAAGTTTACCGGTGGTTTTACAGATACCATAGGTCTTATTCTCGATGCGGACCAGAGCCATCTCGAGATTGCGAATAAACTTCAGTTGGTGGGTAGCCAGACGGCCATTCTCCTCCTTGGAGAGTGTAGCAGCACCCTCTTCGAGTACCTTGTAGGTAGGCGAAGTATCCTCGGTGTCGTTGCCTGCTGCGTGAGTAATGGTGTCACGCAACAATTCGTAGTCGGCACGTGCTGCCTCGAGCTTTTTAAGTATTACCTGACGGAACTCCTCCAGCTCGACATCGCTATATCTTGTTTTCTCAACCTCTGCCATAAAATCTGTAGTTTTAATAAAATTCAACAGTCTTTCAATAGTAGCTTTACGTAAAGGTAAACAAAATTCTGTTACTCTCCAAATTTTATACGCATTTAGTGTATTTTTGTTATCGCGATACGCAGAGGCTCCTCGTCAATATCGCTCTCGACAACAAATTCACCCTGAGGCTCGGCGCTGCTCTTAACGCTTGCCGCAAGTGTCTGTGAGCCAATGTAATCACCAAACTCGGCAATGGCTCCATCGACCAACTCTTTGGCCTCGATCTCAACCATAATCTTATCGGTAACCTCCAAGCCCGAGTCTTTACGTATATTCTGGATGCGGTTTACCAATTCGCGTGCCACACCCTCCTTGCGCAACTCTTCGGTCACGGTGATATCGAGTGCCACGGTGAGCTTGCCCTCCGAAGCAACCAGCCAGCCCG
>JBGUTM010000275.1:0-3537 GCA_045133075.1 Alistipes sp.
GGTTACCCCATACCTTGTTAAAATCACAGGCAGGGGTATTGTGGCCGGCTATCTGTATGACTACCTCGATGCTAACCGCGAGCGTTTGAAGGGTGACTACCCCACCTTTGAGCGGTTCCGTGATGGCTTTGAGGTTACGGATGCAATGCTCGAGTCGCTCACCGAGAGGGCTGCCGAGCAGGGCATTGAGAAGGTAGATGAGGAGTTTGTACGCTCAAAATCGTTTATGAAACGCCAGTTTAAGGCTCTGGTGGCTCGCAATCTTTTTTCGACCTCGGCCTACTACGAAATTATCAATTCGGCGGGTGATTCTGTTCTGAATGAGGGAGTTCGAATTGTGACAAATTGGAATGAGGTGGCACGCCCGTTGTTGGGTTATCACTAAAGAGGGGATAAATCGAAAACTTTTTTGTCTAAAAGTGTCATTTTCCTTTGGGGCGTAAGGAGTTTTTTTATACTTTTGTTACCCGTAACCCCCTAAAACATTCATTATGTATCCAAAAAACGGATTACAAAAAGAGCGAAATGAAGAGTACGGCGAATATATACTTTCGCGAACTGTTAAGTCAGTACATCGTACATATTTTCTCGATGTCCGTGCCACCAAGGGCGAGGATCTCTTTGTGAGCATTACCGAGAGCCGCAAACGCCAGAATGCCGATGGCTCGCAATACTACGACCGTCACAAGATTGTACTCTATAAGGAGGATCTTCTGCGCTTCTGCGAGGAGTTTGGCATTATCGAGGAGTACCTCAAGGAGCAACGCCCCCACTACTTCGAGAGGGGTGCAGAGCCCACCGCGACCGAGGTGCCCACCGCGACTGCAGAGCCTATCGCAACCGAGGAGCTATTTGAGTCGCAACCCACCGAGGAGCCAACCCAGGGCGCAGAGGCTGAGTTTAGCGTGACCTCTGATATCAAGTTCGAGGATCTGTAGCCCCCCTTTCGGATCGGTTTAATCTCCCTGCCACTGGTGGGGAGATTTTTTTTGGGAACATTTTCATGCTGAATTATAGTGAGTTTTGAAAAAAAATACTATCTTTGTAATATGAGAATTGTTCGAAATACCCCCCCCATAGTCACTCGTAGCATATCTGCGGGGGTGTTTTTGCGTGCTTTAATTATCTTTTATACGGTTTCGTGCAGAGCTCTCTGCGCGAGGCTTTGTTGTGTCCGTATCTGATTGTTTAACTATACTTATATTTTAGCGTATGAAGCGAAATTTCAAACACGGTGGCTATGTGCCACCCTTTATTGAAGTCGAGAATGTGCGTTGTGAATCGGGATTTGCCGATTCGCTACTCTCCTATGACGAAACACCGTCAATGCCTTATGGTGATGAAAAGGAGCAATGGTTTTAACTCTATTAAGTTGACTGTTATGAAAAAACAATATCTATCTCTGATTGCAATAGCATTGGTCGCTATGACAGCTTGTACGGTTAGCGACCTCGATGAGCCAACTTTTAAGCCCGAAACCGGTAATGGCTCGAAGCAGACCATCACAATTCACGCCAATCTCCCCGAGCAGAGCCGTGCTATTCACGGCACAGAGGAGGGCGAAACCTCATTTAGTTGGGTTGCCGGCGAGGACCAGATAGGCGTGAGTGTCAAGAACGATGATTGGTGGGAGTACTCGTTTGATCCGTGTGCGTATAGATTTACGAACACCACCGATGGCGATAAGGCTACCTTCGTGTCGGATCCGGCACCCGATTGCGACACTCCAAATATGAGTGTTGGATCGACCATCGTGTCGTACTACCCTTATGGTACCGCCTTGTTTTGTGACTATGTAAACGAAGAGTGTATCGGACAACCGATGTTGCGTAATGCGTTGGGAGCGTTGTTGCAGATTGGTGATAATACGACCGATCACCTCTACCGAGGCGATTATATGTTCTCGCGTCCTGTGACCCTTACCGAAGATAACTTCGATAGCGAGGGTAATGTGAACGTGTCGCTCGAGTTCGGTCATATTTTTGCCAAGATGCGCTTTGCGGTTAAGAATAGCACCTCGAAGAGTGTTGATATCAGTAGTCTGATTTATCGCTCGACCAACAAGGATGATGTTATGCAAGGTACGCTCTACCTAAACGCTGCAACGGGAGAGTTTGTTACGCCCGAATATGGCGAATATGGCGATATTGCACCGAGCAACTCTTCGGTTTTGGAGGTGCAGGATGTGACTATCGCACCGGGTGAGACGGCTACGCTTTGGATGTGGATGATGCCACTCGACTTTACCGAAGGCAATGCAGCAGGTCGTAAAGCTGATATTATGGTCAATACTCAACTCGGTACATTCCGTGTGCAAAATGCCAATTTTAATACTCGTTTTGTTGCAGGTAATGTCTATCGTCAAGGTCTTGAACTTACGGAAGATAAGCTAATGGAGGATTATGCCTATATCAGCGACCCGAACTTTGTGCGGATACTTTATCAAGGTGATATGGAAAATCATTATGATGAGGAGACCGGCGATTTTGTTGGAGAGAGTGTCTGTCCGCTCTATGACCTCGATTTGCAACCCTACCCCGCCTTGACCGAAGATCTTATGTGGGGCGATAATCCGATGAACTTTACCGAAGGATGTTTCTTGAAGATTAGCGAGGCTGCTAAATTGGAGTCGATGCGTATAGCCGTTTCGTATGGCGTGAATGTGTTGTCGCTCGATGGCTTGCAGTATTTCACGGGCCTCAAGTCTTTGGATATCGAGTTGGGTAGCGATATGAATGCTGCAATGGCTATGCGTGCGTTGAAGTTTTCGACTTTGACCGACCTCGAGGATTTGAACATTATGCAGACCCGAGTTTTCCGTATCGACCTTTCGCATAATACAAAACTTGTGAATTTCTCGCTTGGTGAGGCTCCGCAACTCGAAGCGATTACGGGTTTGGAAAAGCTCTCTGCGCTGAAGACGTTTGGTATTGGCGAAGTGTCACCGAAGTTTGCGCTCGATCTCTCGAAAACAACATCTTTGGAATATGTTGTTATAGGTTGGCCTCAGCTCTCGCCCTCGTTGAATCTTTCGGGATTGAATCTTTTGGACTTGTCGTTGAGTGTTAGGTCTATGGAAAATGTGGTTTCGAATAATCTTACTTGCGAAAAGTTGGAGATGCAGGTCTCTGACAAATTCCCATCAGGAGCACCTCAGGGAGTTAAGGAGTTGTCTTACTATTTGTGGAGTAGCGTGGACGAGTCATTATTTAGCCAATTTGGGGATATGACCGAGATCGAAACTATGGAGCTTGTTATCGGTGCCCCGATGAGTAGCGATAAAATCGCTTTTACTGCAGCGCAGTCCAGCGTTAAAAAGCTTACCGTATATCAAGATTCGAGCGAGAATGGTACTACACCGCCTTCGGGTTGGTCAAATCTGACGGGTTTGGAGGAGCTGACAATTGACAATAAGTGGAGCTTCGATGAGAGTAATCCTCTTGATTTGTCTTCGTTGTCAAAGTTGGCCAATGTGTCTGTCAAGGCAGGTAAATTGACATCGTTTGCACTCCCGTCATCAGCTTCGACTGTGAATTT
>JBGUTM010000276.1:0-4457 GCA_045133075.1 Alistipes sp.
ATCTCTGTCTCGAGCTCTGCGACCTTCGCCTCATCGAGCGGCGCAACCTTATCGGCACCACCCTCGCCCACAGCCAGCAGCGATGCAACGCTCATCAATGCACAATTTATGCGGTCGATAGACTCTACATACTTTGCGAGTTTAACCTCGCCACGCATCATATCGCCCAGCAGAGCCGTAAATGCCATAAGTTCATCAACCGAGCCGTAGGCCTCTACCCTCTCATCATACTTCGGCACCCGCTCGCCACCAATAAGCGATGTGGTACCGCCATCTCCACACTTGGTATATATTTTCATAACTTGAAGTGTTGTTTCGGTAAATGATTGTTGAATACCAACAGATATCCTCGATTATCGACCGTGGTTGAGCGATGAGTCTCCACAATTCGGCGGCAGACCATATCTCTTTCGCGGTCGGCATACGGAACCATAATCGCAAGGGTCGTGCCGCACAAACGCGACTGCTCAGCTACAACGATGAGTTTTTCGGTCGGGAAGGCTGCGGTAAGCACCACAAAGTCGCGACCCAGGCACTCACAATCGAGCCCCACCTGCGAGTAGGAGCAGTGCGCCACAAGGTTACGCAGTTGCACAGCTCGTCTGCGCGGTATGCAGGCCGAGAGCATTGCCTCAAAAAGTTCATCCTCGACCACCGGTTTGGATTGCATAAAAACCTGACGAACAACTGAGTATACGAACGGTGAATGAACGCCGTGACCACGGAAATAGCGTGCTCGCGAGACGCGATTACCCCAGCGAGTTATGCCGTACAAGCGTTGCAGTATGGTTCGACCACTATTCTTCATTCTCTCTTATTTCTTGAGCAGACCTGCCAGATGTCCTGTCGAGAAGGCTATCTGGAGGTTGTATCCACCCGTGTTGGCATCAATATCGAGCACCTCACCTGCGAAATACAAGCCTTTGACCTTCAACGACTCCATTGTGTATTTGTTAATCTCGTCACACGACACTCCTCCGGCCGTAACCACGGCATACTCAAAAGGTGCATAGTCGGTAATCGGTAATACAAAACCCTTGAGCACCTTGATAAGACGCTCCAACTCGGGCTCGGTAACCTTCGAGATGTAGAGTTTCGAGTGAATATCCAACTCTTTTGACATCGGCACCACCATCTGCTTGGGCACCAGTTTGCGCAGTAGCTCCGCGAAGAACTCCTCAGGCTGCATCTCGGCAATCTCACGCTTAAGACGTTCGCGCAGGATATCCTCGGTGAGGGCGGGCTTCAAGTCGAGAACAATCTTGACCTTACGCTCGTCAATAAGCGCATCCACCGCATCGCGACTCAATCGCAGAGCTACGGCACCCTCGACACCACGCTCCGAGAATCCTATTTCGCCAAACTCCTCACGAGCCAACTCGTTGTCGATATATAGTTTTGCTCCCACATTGCGCAGCAGCAGACCATTCAAATAGGATTTTTGGGGATGTGAGGTAACCAGCGGCGTAAGCGAAGGGCGCACCGACTCGATAGCGTGGCCGGCAGCATCTGCAAAGATGTAGCCATCACCCGTAGAGCCTGTTGCGGGATAGGACACACCACCTGTGGCAACAATCACATTCGGAGCCTCGACCTTACGGATGAAGCCTCGTTTATTCATATAGTTCACACCGTAGACCTTGCCTGCCACCTCCAAAATCTCGGTCACTCGGGCATTGCACTCGATATCGACCTCATTGTCGCGGCAATACCACTCCAGAGCATTAGCGATATCCGAAGCCTTGCCGCTTCGCGGAAATACACGATCGCCACGCTCGATGTCGAGCTTCACGTTATTGCGTTCGAAAAAGCGGATGGTCGAGCGGTTGTTGAACTCGGCAAAGGCCACCGAGAAGAAGTCGGCATTGGTGCGTACCTGCTCGACAAACTCCTCCACAGGACGGGCATTGGTCAGGTTACAACGGCCCTTACCCGTAATTCTCACCTTGCGGGCCGGTTTCTCCATCTTCTCGAGCAACAACACGCGGTTACCCACACGCGCAGCAGTTCCCGCAGCCATCAGACCCGCGGCACCGCCACCTATAACTATTACATCGTAATCCTTTTGTTCCATAACGGCGACAAAGTTACTAAAAACAATCTGCAATCGGAAGAAAGAGCCGAGTTTATTATGATATATTTTTTCGCTACCCGATTTTTTATTTCGACTTTATTTTGTACTTTTGCGCTCGAAATAACTCGAAAAAAGAGATATACATTCTAAATCGTTCTATAATATGTTGAGCAGAAGATTGTTGAGATTGAAGGTCGTAAAGGGCCTTTATGCACACATCAAGTCGGAGTCCGACAACTTGCAGGCATCGGAGAAGAGCCTTGTCCTGTCAATTGACAAGACCTACGAACTCTATATCCAGATGTTGGGACTCATTGTCGATATCGCACGCTACGCCGAGGAGCGTCAGGAGATTGCGCGTCAGAAAAAACTGCCGACATACGAAGACCTTAACCCCAATCGTAAATTTGTAGAGAATGTTGTGGTTGCCCGCATCGCCGAGAGCGAGGCCGTGCAGTCGTTCCTTTCGAAGCACTCACTCGGCTGGGAGCGCTACCCCGAACTTATCAAAAATCTATACAATGTCCTTATCCAGAGCACATTCTACAACAAATATATGCTCTCGGAGAATCGCTCATTCCGTGAGGATTTGCAGTTGGTAGCGGACTTTTACCTGAACTGTCTGGAGGATAACGAGGCTTTGGAGGAGGCTCTGGAGGAGCAGTCCATCTACTGGGCTGACGATTTGGGTTATGCCCTGATGGTCGTTGTCCGTACCCTATCCAATATGCGCGAGTCACACTTCGAGTTGCGCCTGCAACCCAAGTTTAAGAGTGAGGAGGATCTGGTCTTCGCCAAGGAACTCTTTGCCAAGGCTGCACTGCAGTTCGAGCAGAACCAACCCTACCTCGACCGCTTCACCCACAATTGGGACGTGGAGCGTCTGGCATTTATGGATAAGCTGATTATGTCGGTGGCAATGACCGAAATTGTATCCTTCCCGTCAATCCCGGTCAAGGTATCGCTTGATGAGTATATCGAACTCTCGAAATACTACTCCTCACCCACCAGCAGCACCTTTATCAACGGAGTGCTCGACAAGGTTGTCGAGGCTCTGACCGAGGAGGGCAAGGTGAACAAGAGTGGTCGTGGTCTTCTCTAAACCTCTGGGGCAATGAGATTTTTCTCGCATATCTTTGTGGTCATCACAGCCATTGCACTGACGGTGGCTTGTGCCGAGCAGCAGACGAAGGTCGAGTATGATAGTCAGATGGTCGAGTTGAGCGACTCGTTGCTCACCACCGGCGTCACCGACACACTCCACTTCGGCCGTATGCGTTCGGGAGAGATTGCCGTCAAGACTCTTGCGATTAAAAACTCCACCTCGGAGCCATTGGTTATCCTGCGCCACGAGACTACCTGCCACTGTGCGACTATCACCTACACCAAGCAGCCGCTTATGCCGAACGAGCAGAGCCAGATACGGTTCGAGTTCGACTCACGCGGGGCCTATGGCTGGCAGATGAAACTTGCCAACTTCTACATTGCAGGCGCGGAACACCCTCTGCGAGTATTTATCGAGGCCGAGATAGAGTAACAATCGGTACAAAACAACAAGAAGGTCGCAGTGTAGCGACCTTCTTTCATTTTTATAGTTCAGACAACCATTCGCTACAGATTAGCGAGTCTGTGGTAATCGACCTCCGAGAACGAATCAATTATAAGGTCGGCACCCGCCTCTTCAAGGCGTTCGCGAGGCAGGGTCGTAGTGAGCGTAACCACCTTCATACCCGCAGCCTTCGCCGCCTCCACTCCCGAGAGGGCATCCTCAAATACGATACACTCCTCAGGGCGCAGGCCGAGTCGCTCGGCGGCTGTCAGGAAAATCTCGGGTGAGGGCTTGCAGTGGGTTATATCTTCACAACAAACGTATGTTTCGAGCCAACGCTCCAGGCCACATTTCCCCCAGGTTAGTTCCACATTTTCGCGGCTGCCCGATGAACCTATGGAGCACTTGATGCCGTGAGCCTTGACATCATCTAAAAATTCAGCCAGCGATGGCATCAGTTTGGCCTCGGCGGCAAAAATCTCGCGAAAGATTCGCTCCTTCTCATCATTCAACGCTGCGACACCCATCTGGCGAACTTGTTCGGGCAACAACACACCGAAGACATCCTCGGGGCCGACACCCGCAAATTGCGACACATCGCCATCCCAGGTTGCCGAGCCAAAACGCTCGCATAACAGACCAATTGCTCGTGCGTGGGTCGGCATACTATCCACCAACACGCCATCCATATCGAAAATCAACCCTTTGAACATATCGTGTAACTATATTATCGTTGCTACTGATTATCTATTATCGTAATTATTGCTTGCGAAAATATGCAAAATATCGCTTACAACAAAGTGTAAACCTTTTTTTTCATAAAACAAGATAACG
>JBGUTM010000277.1:0-4204 GCA_045133075.1 Alistipes sp.
CACGTTGTCAAGTTCCTCGAAACGGAGTTTCGATTAAAAGGTTTTGCGGAGCTTTTTTCTAAAAGCGACAAAGAAAAAAGCATTTTGGGGCCCCTTCTCGAAAGGTGCGAAGAAAAATGGCAAAAAAGTGCGGAGCGTTATTCGCGCTCCGCACCTTATATATAAATAGTACAACGACTACTCTACTCAGGCTTCACCAGCGAGAGGAAGAGTTCATCGAGTTGAGCCTGGTCGATGGTTGAGGGGGCATCGAGCATCACATCGCGGCCGGCGTTATTCTTCGGGAATGCGATGTAATCACGGATAGACTCCACGCCGCCGAAGAGTGAGCAGAGGCGGTCGAAGCCGAATGCCAGACCTCCGTGCGGGGGTGCACCGAACTTGAAGGCGTTCATCAGGAAGCCGAACTGCTCCTGAGCCTTCTCGGGTGTGAAGCCGAGGCACTTGAAGATTGTAGCCTGGAGCTGTGCATCGTGGATACGGATTGAGCCACCGCCAATCTCGGTACCGTTACATACGAAGTCGTAGGCGTTAGCACGTACACGTCCCGGATCACTCTCGAGATACTGCACATCCTCGGGTTTGGGCGAGGTGAAGGGATGGTGCATAGCGTAGAAACGCTCGGTCTCGTCATCCCACTCGAACATCGGGAAGTCCACGACCCAGAGAGGAGCGAACTTCTTGGGATCGCGCAGGCCAAGCTGCTGTGCAACCTCCAGACGCAGAGCGCAGAGCTGTGTCAGCGTCTTGAATTTCTTGCCACAGAGGATGAAGACCATATCGCCCGCCTTAGCACCGCACTTCTCGGCCATAGCTGCGACCTGCTCGGGCGAGTAGAACTTATCTACAGACGACTTCACGCCGCCCTCCTCGACACGAATCCAGATAAGGCCTTTGGCACCTACCTGCGGACGCTTAACATAGTCGGTCAGAGCATCAATCTGCTTGCGGGTATATGTTGCGCAGCCCGTAGCGGCGAATCCGCAGATATATTCGGCATCATCGAACACCGAGAATCCGTGACCCTTTGCCAGGTCGGTAATGTCGGCGAACTCCATACCGAAGCGCAAGTCGGGCTTATCAGAGCCATACTTCTCCATAGCCTCAATCCACGGCATACGGCGGAAGGGTTCGTTGAACTCGATGCCGAGCACCTCCTTAAACATATACTTTGCCCAACGCTCGAAGGTTGAGATCACATCCTCCTGCTCCACGAACGACATCTCGCAGTCGATCTGTGTAAACTCGGGCTGGCGGTCGGCACGCAAATCCTCATCACGGAAGCAGCGTACAATCTGGAAATACTTATCGTAGCCTGCAACCATCAGCAGCTGCTTAAGAGTCTGTGGCGACTGTGGCAGCGCATAGAATTGGTTGGGGTTCATACGGCTCGGTACAACAAAGTCGCGTGCACCCTCGGGGGTTGAGCCCACAAGATAGGGGGTCTCGATCTCGAGGAATCCCTCCGAGTCGAG
Source organism: Alistipes sp. (assembly GCA_045133075.1). Classification (GTDB taxonomy): domain Bacteria; phylum Bacteroidota; class Bacteroidia; order Bacteroidales; family Rikenellaceae; genus Alistipes. The sequence goes on from JBGUTM010000277.1 coordinate 1,476, forward strand.
GAACTGACGAATCGACAACGCCATCTTGTGGCGCAGGATCATCGCACGCTGAAGGGGCGGACGGCGAAGGTCGAGGTAACGATACTTCATACGCAGGTCATCGCCTCCGTCCGACACCTCCTCGATGGTGAAGGGAGGGGTCTGGGCCTCGTTAAGGATATTCAGAGCGGTGGCGGCCACCTCGATATCGCCCGTAGGCATCTTGGGGTTCTTGGCCTCGCGCTCGATAACCTTACCGGTCACCTGCAATACATACTCACGGCCGAGTTTTGCAGCAACAGCCTTGGTAGCCTCGTCCGAATGCTCTTCGACTACAATCTGTGTAATGCCGTAGCGGTCACGCAGATCGATAAAGGTCATTGCGCCGAGGTTGCGCACCTTCTGTACCCAACCGGCCAGAGTTACGGTCTCATTTACGTTTGCGGCGCGAAGTTCGCCGCAGGTGTGTGTTCTGTGCATAGAATCTATTTTGTTTTACGTCTATTGGCGGATTAACGGACAAAAATAGGTATTTTCGCTCGAAAAAAAGAAAATTTTCTATATATTTGTAGTGATAACACCAAAAAAAATTGAGTTACTGCAATCAAAACAGATATCTGATTTATGGAGCAGACACAGCGCGAACGAGATGAAAGTTATATGCGCAGGGCACTAAACGAGGCCCAGCTTGCGTTAGGTAAGGGAGAGGTGCCCATTGGAGCTGTCGTAGTGGCGGCAAACGGGGCGATTGTCGGCAGAGGGCATAATCTGGTCGAAACCTTATGTGATGCCACGGCTCACGCCGAGTTGCAGGCCATCACGGCAGCGACCTCGACCCTCGGCGGTAAGTACCTCAACGATTGCACGTTGTATGTCACAGTCGAGCCTTGTATAATGTGTGCCGGAGCCATCGCCTGGAGTCAGGTGGGCAGAGTAGTTTATGGTGCTGATGACCCAAAAAGAGGCTATACAACGGTGCAGGGCGCGATTCTACACCCGAAGACAGTGGTCGAACGCGGTATTTTGGGTGAGGAGTGCGAAAAATTGATGAAAGATTTTTTTGCAGGTTTACGATAGTAAAAAATGCTGATTGGCCGATAAAGTTTTGAATAATAAATAAAAAAGCCTATTTTTGCAGTTCGTAAAACGAATTATAAAATTAACAACATAAAAAACGTAGAGATGAAAAAACTGATTTTGTCTTTGGTCGCTATGATGACCGTATGTGCAGTATCGGCACAGAATGAGCTTATCGCAAAGTTTAACGAGGGTCTTGCCGCGCTGGAGAAGAAGGATTATGTAACAGCCGTAGCTGCGTTCGAGAACTTTATCGAGAATGGTGCAGACTCGGAGGATGCAACCGTTTTGGGCAATGTGGCACAGGCAAAGAAGTATGTTCCTTCGTGCTATATGAACCTCGGTATGCGCAACGCCTCGGCGAAGAACTTCGACAAGGCTACCGAAATCCTCAGTGAGGGTATTCTGAAGGCTGAGCTGTATGGTGAGTCACAGTCGCTGGCTCGCTTGAAGGCTGCGCTTGCAAAGGTATATCAAGTACAGGGCGGTATCGCATTCAACAACAAGGACTATGCTACAGCTGCCGAAGTATTTGCTAAGGGCTACGAGGCTAATCCCCGTAATACCGATATGGCCCTCAACCTGGCTATGAGCTACTGCGAGCTCGGTCAGTTCGATAAGGGTATGGAGGTTTACCGCAACGTAGCTGCTATGAACCCTTCGCGCTATGCTGACGCCATTGCAAAGGCTAAGGAGATGATGGCTCTCTACACCAACAACCAGGTTGCAAAGTTGCAGACCGAGGGTAATAACGATGCAGTTATCGAGATGGCCGAGAAGATGCTCGCCGAGGATCCCGCATCGGCTCTGGCAGAGAAGATCCGTCTGCAGGCTTACAACGGCAAGAAGGATTACGACAAGGTTATCGAGTTGGGCGAGAACGCTGCTCTGGCACAGGTTGACGAGGAGGATAAGAGCGATGTTTACTTCCTCATCGGCGCCGCTTACAACGCAAAGTACAATGCCGGTGGCAACAAGGATGCAGCCCTCAAGGATAAGGCAGTATCGTACCTGAACAAGGTTGTTGCAGGTAACAGCGTAGAGGCTGCGAAGGCTGCCGTTGCAGAGCTTACCAAATAGTCGTTCAAATACATTTGAAATATCACAAAAAAAATAGTGTCCGACCTAAAAAGTTGGACACTTTTTTTATATCTTTGCGAAGTTGTTGCAACACCCAGAACTCGAATCAACCGATGAGACCACTTCTTAAAGGCATTTTCATTGCTTTGATGATGCTCTGCATCGCACCTGCGACTTTGGCGCAGAGTGTCGGCTCGGTATCGGGTGTAGTTATCGATGCCGTCAATAATACGGGACTCCCGGGTGCCGTTCTCGAGTTCAAGTTGAACGGCAGTAGCGATACCAAGTATTACACCTCTGGACACGCTGGCAAGTTCACGGTAAATGGCCTGAAATTCGGCGAGTACTCGGTGGTTGTATCCTTCCTCGGCTACGACAATACGGAACTCTCGTTCAACCTCAAAGTTCCATCACACAACCTCGGCACAATCATCATCAAGGAGTCGGCGGTCAAGATTGAGACCGTGGTCAAGGAGGTTGCCGTGAATCGCACATCCCAACGCGGAGATACCCTATCGTACAACGCCGATGCGTTCAAGACGACTATGGATGCCGACCTTACGAGCCTGCTGAACAAGATGCCGGGCATCACG
>JBGUTM010000278.1:0-4675 GCA_045133075.1 Alistipes sp.
CACTGCGCTCATATCGCTCGCGACCAAACTGGCGATTTCCACGGCGCACCAAGCCTCTCTCGGGCATATTCTGCGCCACGATGCACGATGCCATAAGAGCAAATATCGCTGTGAATATCAATTTCTTACTCATAGTCTGCATCGCTATTTAATTTTATTTATAACCGTCTGCATATCCTCCTCTTCGGTGGGCTGCTCAACGGGTTTGGTCTCCTCAACGAAGTAGTATGCCTTCGTGTATGCGCTCTCATTCTGCTCGGCATCGGGCTCGAACTTGGCAAACTTGGCAAGGTCGGCATCCTGAAGCAGGTTCATCAAATCGACCGAGCACTTTGTCGGCATCTCGATCTCGCGCACAGCCTCCATAATCTCATCGGTGGTCATCTCCATAGCTCCCACGCCATAGCGACCCGACAGATAGGTGCGCAAAATCTCAGAAAGGCCCGAGTAATACTCCTTATGTTGATTATTCTGCCAGAGCTTACGGTTGTGCAACTCCTCGAGGGCGCGAATAGCCACTATATGCGCCGGCTCGGGGGGAGCCGGTGTGAAGAGGCTCTTGATGCTCTTGCCTCGCGAGTGCAACCAACGCACAAGTCCATAAATCGCCGCAGCCAGAATCACCGCCACCAACAATCCCCACAGCGCATAGTCACGAATCTCGCGGAACTTGAACTTCAGTGTCTTTTGTGGTTTGATGTCAAATATGGCGTGTGATGTGGAGTCGATTTGGAATGTACCCACATTGAGTATCGCCTCGTCATCGCTTGAAAGGGTATCAATAATGTTCTTATCGGCGTAGAGCACCTTCGCTCCGCCCATAGCGATACGACCCTCCTCAAATGCCGCCATCGTATAGCGCTTACGCAGATGTAGACGGCGACCCTCGCGCGAGAGGGTATCAACAGGGTGGCTCTCAACAAGTTCGATACCACCCTTCGGGTCGGCCTCAAACTCGGGGAAGGCAACCTCCTGCACCATATCCTTCTCTACCTCTATAATATAAGTAAAGCGGTCTCCAATCATAATGCTATCTGGCTCAATGCGGGAGGTGACGTTTGGCCGGTCTTCGGATCCGAACGCCGCCAGCGAAACCGCCAGCGCCGATAGGCACATCGTTATATGTCGCAAAAACTTCATCGTTGTTTGAAAAGCTTTATCAGTTCGGCCACATAGTCCTCATCGGTCGAGATCGAGGCGGTATCTATGCGGTTGTGTTTCAGAAGCGAGAGTATCGCCTCGCTATGGTTGCGCCAACTCTCGGCATAGCGCTCGCGCACTCGTGCAGAAGAGGTATCGACCCACTCCTTACGACCCGTCTCGGCATCTTGCAACTCGATAATTCCCACATCGGGCAACTCCGCCTCACGAGGGTCTGTCACTCGAATAGCAACGATATCGTGCTTCCCACCGGCAATCTTCAGCGCATCATTCAGCTCTTCACGGTCGCTCTGCGGATCCATAAAGTCCGAGAGAAGGAATGTCGTGCATCGCTTCTTATTGACATTGGTCAGATAGCGCAAAGGCTCCGATAGACGAGTGCGAGGCGACTCGGGCGTGAAACCCACCAACTCGCGTATAATCATCAGCACGTGGCTCTTACCCTTCTTCGGGGGGATGAACTTCTCGACCTTGTCCGAGAAGAAGATACAACCTACCTTATCGTTATTCTGCGCTGCCGAAAAGGCCAGCACAGCCGCAATCTCGGTGATGATATTCTTCTTGGTGCGCTCCTCCGAGCCAAACAGACGCGAACCGCTCACATCAACAAGCAACATCATCGTCAGCTCACGCTCCTCCTCATATACTTTGATATGGGGTTTACGCGAACGGGCCGTCACATTCCAATCAATATCGCGCACATCATCGCCAGGTCGATACTCTCGCACCTCAGCGAAGGACATACCGCGGCCACGGAATGCCGTATGATACTTTCCTGCGAAGATCTCATTCGACAATCCGCGCGTCTTGATTTCGATTTTTCGGACGCGTTTGAGGATATCGTTTTCGTTTTGCTGCATCTTGCTCTCTGCCGCCGTTAGGGAACGATTACGTTGTTGAGAATATCGGTGATAATCTCCTCGGTGGTGATATTCTCGGCCTCGGCCTCATAGGTCAGACCGATACGGTGGCGCAATACATCGTGGCACACGGCACGCACATCCTCAGGGATAACATAGCCGCGGCGGCGGATAAAGGCGTATGCACGGGCAGCCTTCGCCAACGAGATACTTGCACGGGGCGAACCTCCATAGGCGATAAGCGGGCGCAGACGCTCGAGGTTGTACTCTGCCGGCTCGCGTGTTGCAAAGATGATGTCGATAATATACTTCTCGATCTTCTCGTCCATATATACCTCCTCGACAACCTTACGCGCCTTAACGATATCCTCGGGAGTGATAACCTTCTGCACCTCAGGCATACCGGCACCCGAAAGGTTCATACGCACGATTTCGCGCTCCTCCTGCTTCTTGGGGTAGGTTATCTTCGCCTTGAGCATAAAACGATCCACCTGTGCCTCGGGCAGCGGGTAGGTACCCTCCTGCTCCAACGGGTTCTGGGTAGCCAGCACGAGGAAGGGCTCGGGTAGCTTGTAGGTTTTGTCGCCAATGGTCACCTGACGCTCCTGCATAGCCTCAAGCAGAGCCGACTGCACCTTTGCCGGTGAACGGTTGATCTCATCCGCCAGAACAAAGTTTGCGAACACGGGACCCTTCTTCACGGTAAAATCCTCACTCTTCTGCGAGTAGATCAGCGTACCCACCAAATCTGCGGGGAGCAGGTCGGGGGTAAACTGTATGCGCGAGAAGTCGGCATCCACAGCCTTTGCAAGAGTTGTGATCGCGAGGGTCTTGGCCAATCCGGGGACACCCTCGAGCAGGATGTGTCCGTTCGAGAGCAGACCAATAAGCAGGGTATCGACCAGATGTGCCTGGCCGACAATGACCTTCGACATTTCATTACGCAGCGTATCGACAAAGAGGCTTTCGCGCTCGATACGCTCGTTGAGTTCCTTGATGTTTATTACTTCACTCATAGATGGTGTATGTTTATGTTCATTTTAGTATATTTCAAACGCTAAAAATACAAATATGTTGCGAATCTAACAAAAAATTCGGTAATCACACAAAAATAGTTACCGCAAGCGTATATCCTTGTAGGTCTGTTGCAACAGGGTCTTTCCATAGTTGAGATAGAGAGAATCAGGCGATTGGGCATCAATGATTTTATCCGAAGTGTTGTCGTAGACGATATAACCTTCGGGGTAGGTGATACCAAAACCATCGTTGAAACAGTAGTAGCCAAAGTGCGGCAAGGTGGGCGAGAGGATATCCTTGCTGAAGGCAAAGTCGGAGTGCGGAAGCCCCATCTGCGCAAAGAGCGTAGCCGCAAGATCTATCTGCGAACAGTAGGTATCAATCGTTCGCGGTCCCTTAATCGCCCCTCCGCACCAAACCATCGGAATACGGTGACGCTGAGGCGTATTGTAACCCACACCAATAGGCCAGGCATAGGCGTGGTCGGCCACAAGAATAAGCAACATATTATCCCACGCAGGCGAGGCCTTGAGCCTCTCGATAAGACACCCCACCTGGTAGTCGGTGAAGGCCGCCGCATTGAGAATCTTGTTGTCAAACCGCGAGTATGGCACCTCAAAGGGCTCGTGGCTCGAGAGAGTCAGCCAGCCGGCAAGGAAGTTCTTACCGGTGGTGCGCCACTCTCGGTCGAGCTCCAACACGCGAGAGGCAAAATAGTCAGCCATAACATCATCGGCATAGCCCCACTTCGAGGTGGGAGCATCGAAGTGTAGATCCTTCTGCCAGGTCAGCTCCTGCCATCCGGTGGCATACATACAGGCCGCTTGATCGGTGAAATTGAGGTCACCACCATAGGTAAACCAGGTGTGATAGCCACCTCCCGACAGTGTACGGGCCAAAGATGGCAGTGTGCGGCTCTTTGACGGAAATTTCATTATCGACATTCGGGTCTGTGCCGGATAGCCGTTAAGAATGGCAACCTGACCACGGTCTGTACGGAAAGAGTTGGCATAACAGTTTTCAAACCATACACTCTGCTCCTTAAGCGATAACACCGAGGGGGTTACCGGCTCGGAGTCCACCCTCTCATCGAGCCACGAACGGCCGAAGCTCTCGAGAAGAATCACAACAACATTCGGACGGCTAACCCGCAACAACGTGTCGGCCACAGGGCTATCGACATCTCCCCGAATCTCCTCGAAACGCCCACCAAGCTCCTCATCGGCAAAGAAGAGGTATTGAGGCTTCATATCCTTGTCATCACCCAGCGATGAGAGGAGCGAGAAGAGGGGATTGGTCGCAGCGTGATTTAGTTTTTGATTGGTGCTGAAATACACCTTGCTGATGTTGGCAACAGCAACTGTGACCCCTCCTCGTATGGATAGAAAGCAAAGACCCGCCATAACGAACATCACCACCGACCCAAAGAGCTTCATACCGAGCTTCAAGCGTGGAAAATCGACCATCCGTAGCAGACCTTTTACCAACAACATCGCCAACGCATAGATGATGACAAAAGCCGAAAATCCCAGCAGCGAATCTTTAATGGTGAGCGATGCCATAGCCTCCTTGGGGCTCTTCAGATAGAGCAGCACGGAGTTGTCGATGCGATAGCCCCAATAGCCATAGAGCCCCAA
>JBGUTM010000279.1:0-1781 GCA_045133075.1 Alistipes sp.
GTATAGAATGTTTATAATCCTGCCTCTTGACCACTGTTTTGCACACGTTGCAGGTTTCTATATTATGGTTGCCTGCGGAGCATCGGTGGCAACGACTCAGGTGGGCCGTACTCCGATGGAGACGCTCAAAAATGTGCCGGGTAATATCAAGGAGGTGAAACCTCACGTTCTGCTCTCGGTGCCGGCTCTGGCGAAGAACTTCCGCAAGAGTATCGAAAGCTCGATTCATAAGCAGGGCCCCAAGGTCGAGAAACTCTTTAAGTTCGCTCTGAAGGTGGCCTATGAATATAATCAAGACGGATTCTCGAAGGGTAAGGGATGGCGTTTTATGCTCAAGCCGCTTGTGGCCTTGTTCGACAAGATACTCTTCAAGAAGGTGCGTGAGGCCTTCGGTGGCAATATCAAGTTCTTTGTAGGTGGAGGTGCTCTGCTCGATTCGGAGTTGCAGCGTTTCTTCTACGCTGTGGGTATGCCGATGCTGCAGGGCTACGGCCTCTCGGAGGCTACGCCTATCATCTCGGCAAACTCGCTGGGCAAGGGTCGTCATCGCTTTGGCTCATCGGGTATGGTCATCCAACCGCTCGAACTTAAGATTATGGACGATGAGGGTCGCGAGATGCCTACCGGTGTTAAGGGCGAGATCGTTATCAAGGGTGAGAATGTGATGGCCGGATATTGGAAGAATCCCTCGGCAACGGCCGAGACCGTTAAGGATGGCTGGCTCTATACGGGCGATATGGGATATATGGGAGCAGACGGATTCCTCTATGTTCTGGGACGATTCAAGAGTTTGCTGATTTCGGCAGACGGCGAGAAGTATAGTCCCGAGGGTATGGAGGAGGCGATAGTCGATAAGTCGCCATATATCGACCAGATTATCATCTATAACAACCAGAGCCCCTACACGGGTGCGATTGTTGTCCCCAACCGAGATGCACTCTGTCGTGCGCTTGATGAGGGTAATGTTACCTCCGAGGAGCGTGCCACAGCGGCGGCCGAGATTATCGGGGCCGAGATCGAGAAGTATCGTTCGGGTGGTGTCTATGGCGAGGAGTTCCCCGACCGCTGGTTGCCGGCGGCTTTGGCCATTGTCGATGAGGCATTCACTGAGCAGAATGGATTGGTGAATAGTACGATGAAGGTCGTGCGCGGTAAGGTCGAGGAGTATCACAAGGCGCGTATCGACTTTATGTATACCCCCGAGGGTAAGATGCTCAAGAACGAGAAGAATATCGCCTCTCTCTCAAAAGTCGTTGCCTAAAGTAGAGACGAAATTTTAGATGCAGAAAGGGGCTGTTGTGACAGGCCTGTTCAATAGCCCTTATAGTTTGCGGGAGTAGCTCAGTGGTAGAGCATCGGCTTCCCAAGCCGAGGGTCGCGGGTTCGAGCCCCGTTTCCCGCTCTTGTTTGGATGACGAGCGACCAAATTTTGGTCGTTCGTTGTTTTTTTTTGAGTGATTGTTCGTGCAAGCACGACCCTCCTCCAAAAAAATCAACGAGGTCTTCGACCATTCTCGTCATCCACATAGCGGCAAGGGGAGTATTAGGTGGTTGCGGGGATATGATTATATTTAATGCTCGACCAAAGGTCTGTGCCAGAAGGAATCCCCGCTTCACCTCGCAGTTGCTCGGCGGTCGAACCCCGTTTCCCGCTCTTGTTTGGATGACGAGCGACCAATTTTGGTCGTTCGTTGTTTTTTTGAGTGATTGTTCGTGCAAGCACGACCCTCCTCCAAAAAAATCAACGAGGTCTTCGACCATTCTCTTCATAAAAATAGCGG
>JBGUTM010000280.1:0-3444 GCA_045133075.1 Alistipes sp.
TGTGAGACAACTACATATTTAGTGAAAGTATATTAGCTTTTTTCTTTTAGAAATCTGAAAAATTTCGCTGTGCAGAAAAGCAACACACTCGTCACCTTGTATTGGTATATCTATGGTAGCACTCTTAAAGCAAAAATCAAGACCATAAATCAAGCCGATTTAGTTTTATCCTATGATAGAGGTACTTATGTTGAGATTACCACAGAGAGTAAAGCAAATCGCCTGCTTAACAGCTCGTTAGGCAGGCGATTTCGTTTGAATTAGACTTATCTTAATCTATATTACAGCAAACAAGATTGCGGTCACCGTAGCCATTGTCGATTTTGGTAACATAGGGGAAGAACTTCGCCTCGCGAATCCACTCCAACGGGAAGGCTGCCTGCTCACGGGTATAGGGATGCGACCACTCGCCGGCCAACTCCGAGGCCGTATGGGGCGCATTGACAACCACATTATCGGTCTGACCTCCAATAGCCTCACATTCGCGCTTGATAGCCACCAGAGCCGCAATGAAGCGATCCATCTCGGCCTTCGGCTCCGACTCGGTAGGTTCAACCATCAGTGTCTCATGCACGGGGAACGAGAGGGTCGGGGCGTGGAAGCCGTAGTCCATCAATCGGTGGGCGATATCGCCACAATCTACGCCATACTCCTTCTTAAACATCGTAAGATCGAGAATCATCTCGTGGCCCACACGGCCATTCTCACCCGTATAGAGAGTGCGATACTCGCCTGCCAGAGCCGATGACATATAGTTTGCATTGACGATTGCCATCTCCGTTGCGTGACGCAAGCCACTCTCGCCGAGCATCTTGATATAGCCGTAGGTGATGGGGAGCAGCAGAGCAGAGCCCCACGGAGCCGAAGAAACAGCCGTAATTCCCTCCTCACCGCCGGTCGAAACCACAGGGTGGGTGGGCAGGAACTTACGCAGATGCTCCGCTACGCAGATGGGACCTACACCCGGGCCACCGCCACCGTGAGGCATTGCAAAGGTCTTGTGTAGATTCAGGTGGCAGACATCGGCTCCGATATATCCCGGATTCGTCAGGCCTACCTGTGCATTCATATTTGCACCATCCATATACACCTGACCGCCGGCATCGTGTACGGCATCGACTATATCGCGGATGCGCGACTCGAAGATTCCGTGGGTCGAGGGGTAGGTGATCATCACACCACACAACTCCGAGCTGTACTCCTCGGCCTTCTTCACCAGGTCATCGACATCGATATTACCCTCTGCATCACACGCCACAGTGACAATCTTCATACCTGCCATAGCTGCCGATGCGGGGTTTGTACCGTGAGCCGATGCAGGGATGAGCATAATGTTACGATAGCCCTGACCGCGCGACTGGTGATAAGCACGGATAACCATTAGACCCGTGTACTCGCCTGCGGCACCCGAGTTGGGCTGCAACGAGCAGGCTGCAAAGCCCGTAATCTTCGCCAGATCACTCTCCAACTCCTTGATCAATTCGGTGTATCCCTCTCTCTGATCCTCGGGAGCGAAGGGGTGGATATTTTGGAATCCGTCAAGCGAGAGAGGCTGCATCGTCACGGCTGGGTTGAGCTTCATCGTGCACGAGCCGAGCGAAATCATCGAGTTCGCCAGCGAGATATCACGCAGCTCCAGACGCTTGATGTAGCGCATCAGGTCACTCTCCGAACGGTAGCGGTTGAATACCGGCTCAGCAAGTATTGCCGATTGGCGATGCAGGGCTGCCGCAATCGTAGGCTCTGTAGCCATCTTCACACTCTTGGGCTTGCGGCCCTTTGCCTCGGCAAAGATTTCGATTACGGTTGCCACCTCCTCGGGGGTCGTAACCTCATCAAACGATAGGCGTACACGCTCATCGGTAGGGTAGTAGAAGTTAATCTCGCGCTCGAGGGCGATAGACTGCACCACGGCAGCCTCGGCCTCAACCTCGAGGGTGTCAAAGAAGTTCTTATGCTTGAGCTTATATCCCATAGCCTCGAGAGCCTTACCCACGGTAACTGCCGCCAGGTGTGCCGTCATCGCAGCACGGCGCAGACCCTCCGCACCATTATATACGCAGTAGAAGCCCACCATCGAGGCCATCAGTGCCGATGCGGTACAGATGTTCGAGGTGGCACGTTCGCGCTTGATATGTTGCTCACGCATCTGCAACGACATACGCAGAGCCTTATTGCCCAGACGGTCGATCGAGACGCCGATAATACGGCCGGGCATATTACGTTTGAAGGCATCCTTCGTAGCCAAGTACCCTGCACTCGGGCCTCCGAATCCCATCGGGCAGCCCAGGCGCTGTGTTCCACCCACAGCAATATCTGCCCCCCACTCTGCGGGAGCCTTGAGCAGAGCCAGCGAGAGTAGATCGGCCACCGCCGTCACCATCACTCCGTGCGCGTGTGCCGCAGCCGTGAAATCCTCATAGTCATTCACCGCACCATCAGCGGCAGGGTACTGCACAATTGCGCCGAACTCCTGACCCGTAAAGTTATACTCCGCAAAGTCATCGACAATCAGTTCGATACCGAAGGGCTCACTGCGTGTGAGCAGCAGGTCGAGGGTCTGTGGGAAGAGGTTGCTATCCACGAAGAGCTGGTTGCGGCCTGCCTTCACCGCCTCACGCGAGCGTAGGGCAAACATCATCAGCATAGCCTCAGCCGCCGCGGTCGATTCATCCAGCAGCGAACAGTTGCTTATCTCCATACCTGTCAGAGAGGTGATTGCGGTCTGGAAGTTGAGCAGAGCCTCCAGACGGCCCTGCGATATCTCGGCCTGATAGGGGGTGTAGGAGGTGTACCACGCCGGATTCTCGAACACATTACGCGAGACGACAGCCGGCACGGCCGTAGGGTAGAATCCCATACCTATAAACGAGCGGAAGCGGCGATTACGCTCGGCCAACGAGCGGATATGTGCCGCAAACTCATACTCGCTCATACCCTCGGTGGGCAGTGCAATAGGTTTCTTTAGTCGAATAGAGGCAGGGATAACCTGTGCGATAAGTTCTTCGACCGACTTTACGCCGATGGTCTCGAGCATTACGCCGAGCTCTGTGGGGTTGCTTACGCCGATATGTCTTTCGGCAAATTTATCAAACATATTTTTTTATCTTTTTAGTTATTACTCTTGTTACTCTTATTTAATTTAATACTTGAACGAGCTACCACCGATAAACTCCCTCAAAATCGAGGTGGGAGGTATCTCATCAGGCTTGATAACCGTGAAGTTGTCGAGGAATTTGAGCATACGCACCGCCTCGGCATACTCGGGCACCGTATCAGGCACCTCGCGCAGAATTGGCTCCACGAAGGGTCGCAGCACGGAAATCTCATAGAAGAGTGAGGTGTTGAGCATCACATCCGCATTCTCCTGGTAGGGGAAGATATGTTTCTGCTCACCGCGGCGCACACTGCCCCAACGTGCCAATGTGGCGTAGGCATTATTGC
>JBGUTM010000281.1:0-8143 GCA_045133075.1 Alistipes sp.
GAAATTCGAGTGACTTGACAAACTCCTCCATTCCCGGTTCTGCAAAAATCTCCAAGGCCGTTCCGAGCGCACAACTGCCCAACCCCAAATCGCCAGCAGCCAACATTATATTCTCGCCAAGCATTCCGATACCTTCACAAGCGAATCTGGATTCAGGCTTGGTGCCTATAAAAATTACGGCAGGGGCATTGCGGAAGATGTTGCGATACGGCTGAGTGAACATAAATTTCATACGATCGTACTTGCCGGCTTTCTTTATTGCCTCCACATAAGTATTGGAGCAACTATCTATCCACGCCTTGCTATCGACCACTCGCACCTCCCAAGTTTGGTTGTTGTGCGAGCTCGGTGCCATAACGCCACACTTGGCCAGCAGCTCCAACTTTTCGCGCTCTACAGGCATATCCTTATAGTTGCGGATGCTGCGGCGAGCCATTATAGCATCCACCACGGGTGTTTTGCTGATATTTTTCGTATTTTCGGCGGTGTGGCAACTTGTTGCCGATATCGCTACCGACATTGCAAACAGGACAATAACTTTTTTGCTAAGGTTCATAATATATCTGACTTTTATAAAACAATCTTTATTGCGCAAATCGCTGTTCGAGGCAGCCTTACGAACAAAGACAAACTTAAAGTATGCGACAACGCTACCTGCATAGCTTAAAGACGGTGGCTGTGCGGGCTGTGTTGTAGACTTGCATAAAGTGGCGTACCTCGCCATCAATCTCGCAGGGGTAGGTGAAGTGCTCGGATGCCATAGCCTCGCGCTCCTGACCACCAAAACGCATCTCATCGGTCGAGAGTACCGGCACATACTTGCCCGGCTCGCGCACCTCTACAGCGTAGTCTGCTACCGAGTTTTCGGGGTGCCAGTTGAAGACAAAGAGTAACTCGCCGTGCGAGAAGACTATTGTCTTATTAGGTTCATCCATCTGTAGGCGGTAGGGGTAGCCATCTGCCAGCACCCGATACTCCTTTACAAGCGAGATCATCGCCTTGTCGAACTCGCCGAGTTGGCCATATCTCAACTCCTCATTCTCGGCCAGCGACCACTGGCGGCGGGCGTGTGCATAGCTCCACCCGTTACCCTCACGCGGGAAGTCTATCCACTCGGGGTGGCCAAACTCATTACCCATAAAGTTGAGGTAGGCATCGCCTCCCGTGGCGATGGTCATCAGTCGTATCATCTTATGGAGAGCCATACCGCGATCCACCACAAGGTTTTGGGAGGTGCGGTGCATCGAGTAGTACATCTCCTTGTCGATAAGACGGAAGGCTATGGTTTTATCTCCCACCAGAGCCTGGTCGTGCGACTCGGCATACGCCACCGTGCGCACATCGGGCAGACGGTTGGTCATCACATCCCACATCTCCCAGATGTTCCAATCCTCATCGGGTACATCCTCCAGAAGTTTAATCCAGAAGTCGGGGATGGCCATACCGAGGCGGTAGTCGAAGCCCACACCGCCATCCTCGGGGGTCGAGCACATCGCAGGCATACCACTCACATCTTCGGCAATGGTGACGTAGGAGCTGTCGAGGCTGTGGATGAGCTTGTTTGCGAGGGTGAGGTAGACGATGGCATCACGGTTAGCACCCGGGCCGAAGAAGGCCTCGTGTGAGCCCATAGGTTCGTATCCGTGGTGGTGGTATATCATCGAGGTTACACCATCAAAACGATAGCCGTCAAAGTGGAACTCATCGAGCCAATACTTGATATTTGACAACAAGAAGTGGCGCACCTCCCCTTTGCCATAGTCGAAGGTCATCGAGTCCCAATACTTTTGGTAGCCGGCTTCGCCCGCCTTGGAGTATAGGTGGTCGGAGCCATCGAGCTCATTGATGCCCTCGTTGAAGTTCTTGACATAGTGGGCGTGTACGAGATCCATAATCACCAGCAGACCTAAAGAGTGAGCCTTGTCGATGAGATACTTCAGCTCCTCGGGTGTACCGAATCGTGACGAGGGGGCAAACAGGCTTGAGACGTGGTAGCCGAACGAACCGTAATAGGGGTGTTCGGCCACAGCCATAAGCTGCACAGCATTGTAGCCATCCTCTGCGATGCGGGGCAGTATCCTGTCGGCAAACTCGACATAGGTGCCCACACCCTCCTCCTCTTGGGCCATACCAACGTGGGCCTCGTAGATGAGCAGAGAGCCCACCTTTGAGCGGTCGAAGGCCTCATCGTGCCACTCGAAGGGTTGGGGTTGCCAGAATTGAGCCGTATAGTTCTTCGACTCCTCATCCTGCACCACGCGCGTAGCGTAGGCCGGTATGCGGTCGAGCCATCCATTGTGGCCGTGAACGTGTATCTTGTAGAGTGAGCCGTGGGTCAGCATCCCCTCATACATCGCATCGGGGAAAAAGGCACTCCACACTCCCGAAGAGTCCTTGTCGAGTCGCAGCTGGGTGCGTTGCCAGCCGTTGAAGTCGCCGAAGATGAAGACATCCTGCGCCTCGGGGAGCCACTCGCGGAACCACCATCCTGCCAAATCTTCGTCCCTCTGCCAGCCGAAGTAGCGATAGCCGTTGGCGTAGTCGGCCATCGAACCGGCAGAGCGTTCGATATCGCCCTTAATGCGAAGATACTCATCGTGGCGTCTTAGAATCTCATCAGCTACGGGTTGCAGCCACTCGTCACGCTCAACCACGGGCAGGAGTTGTTGCTTTTCACTCGACATATCTACAATTTTTGAAAAAACAATAGGTTTACCTCAACAAATATACAATTTTTTTTGCGAGATTATTCTCGTTGGAGGTGTTTTTATAAAATAAAGGAGACTGTTCGACATCTTCGCCAAACAGCCTCCCTGTGATTAAGGTATATATTATCTACTACTTGGTAGCGTTCTCCAGACGCTTCATCATCACAAACATAAAGAGCGCCGAGAGCAGACACAGAATGATAAATACCGACCATACAACGGTGAGGTTGATGCCACCCCAGAGGAAACCACCGACCGAAACCAGAGCGTTACCGATGGCGGTAGCCACAAACCAACCACCCATCATCATACCCTTCAACTTCGGAGGCGCAACCTTCGAAACGAACGAGATACCCATCGGCGAGAGCAGCAACTCTGCGAAGGTCAGCACCAGATAGGTCAAAATCAACCAGTTCGCTGATACGAGCGGAGCAGCCTCACCTGCAGCAACGGCCGCAGCTTGTGCGTTGGGGGTGAGTAGGCCGAATGAGCCGACTGCCATCACTGCGAAACCTGCAGCTGCAACCAACATACCATAAGCAATCTTGCGCGGTGCCGAAGGCTCCTTGCCCTTCTTTGCCAATGCGCCGAAGATAGCCAACGATACCGGAGTCAGAGCAACTACATAGAAGGGGTTGAACTGCTGGAAGATGGGTGCGCTGACAGCAACCGATGCTGCACCTACGTTTACAGCCTTATATACAAGGTAACCAACAACACCTACAACAATAGCTGCCGAGAAGAGCTTTGCTTTGCGGCTCTCGCTCTGGAACACCGAGAAGAGTGCATACACGCCAACGATGATAAGTACCAGATTCCATACGTTGAACGCCATACTCTGGATGCCGAATGCCTCCTTGGCGGTGAACTCGTCAGCGAAGTAGGTCAGTGTCAGACCGTTCTGGTGGAATGCCATCCAGAAGAAGATAACAACGGCAAATACGAGGCAGAGTGCTATCACACGCTGCTTGGTCTCGGCCGGCGTGAGCTCCTTCTCTGCAACTGCGGCAGCTGCAGCCTGGCGCTTACCTCCCTCAACGTGACGGAACGTAGAACGGAAGATATAGTAGATTGCCATCGACACGATCAATGCAGCACAAGCCACCGCGAACGAGAAGTGGTAAGCATCGTTGCCTGAGAAACCGAGCGAAGTCTCAGCCCAGCTCTTAATCTCAACGGCTGCAGTCGGTGCGAAGAGTGCGCCGATGTTGATAGCCATATAGAAGAGCGAGAAGGCCGAGTCGCGCTTGTCGGCATACTTCGGGTCGTCATAGAGGTTACCAACCATAACCTGGAGGTTACCCTTGAAAAGACCTGTACCGATTGAGATGAAGAGCAGAGCACCGAGCATCGCAATCATAGCCAACGTATCACCACCGAGCGGCAACGATAGCAACAGATAACCGGCAAACATCACGGTAATACCGATGGTAACCATCTTACCGAAACCGAACTTGTCTGCCATAATACCACCGATAAGGGGCATAAAGTAGACAAGACCGAGGAAAGTCGAGTAGATTGCACCCGCTACACCTGCATCCAAACCGAAGTTGGCACGCAGGAAGAGGGCAAACACTGCAAGCATTGTGTAGTAGCCGAAACGCTCACCGGTATTGGCGAGTGCCAGCGCATACAAACCTTTGGGATGTCCTTTAAACATTTTTTCTTATAGATTTAGTTATACAAATAATTTCATCGAGGGCAAATATAAGAATTTATTTTGAATATCCTCCATATGGGCGCATTTTACCCACAGAAAGAGTCTTACTTAAATCTCTTCAGGATGGCAAACACCTCGAAGGCAAAGCCTCCGATAACAAGAATCGGAGCGAGGGTGATTCTGCGCCACGAGAACATCTCGTAGTTGAACTCCGAGGGCGAGTCACTGCCTCCGCCGGCCATCAACACAAAGCCCAGAATAATAACCACCAAGCCCGCCAAGAGCAAAATGTAGTTCTTCGTTGTGAGGGGCATCTTCCCATCATTGGGATCAGATATTTTATTGAAGCGATTTTTCATAATTAATAGAGGTATATCTTGTTAGACTTCATATTTACAAATTTATTGACCGCAAAGAGGGTGAATAACAGCGATACCGACACGCCGACAATGATCATCCCGGCCAAAATGGCGGTGGCGGCCTCCAGCAGTTCGGGTGAGGAGAGGAACGGCATATTGCGGTCGATACCATAGATCATCGCACCGAAGAGTGCCGCCGCGATAACTCCCGACCATATACCCTGCTTAATGCTGTCGCCGAGGAAGGGCTTGATGATAAACCACTTGGTCGCACCAACCAATTTCATCGTATTGATAAGGTATCGTTTCGAGAATATAGCCAGGCGAATCGTGTTGTTGAGCAGGGTCAGCGATATGACCAGCAACACCAGCGCAAAGGCCAGCAATACGGGGCGAACCTTGCCGATGGTAGAGTGTACCTTCTCGATAAGTTCGGCGGGGTATGAGATGTGTGCCACACCCGCTTTATCCTCCATCTCGGAGATAAAGAGGTCGAGTGCCGACCTTCGCTCCGATTGGGCATTCAGGCGCACCTCAAATGAGTCGAGCAGAGGATTTTCGTCCAATACCTCCTCGAACTCTACGGCAAAAATCTTTCGAAACTCTTCGTCATTGAGTTTCTCCTCTTTGGAAATGTAATTCACCTCGGCAGCCATAGGATTTGCTGCCAGCATCTCCTTTATCTCCCCCTTGCGCTCCTCGGTGAGGCCGTTGTCCAACTCGACAATGAGGGTTACACTCTCCTGCAACGAGTCGGCAACACCCATCGCTGCAGTCATCAGATAGCTCACGGCACCGAGCAGGAAGAGCACCAGTGCGATACTGATGGTCGAGACGATGTACGATTGACGTACCTTGCGTTTTATTCTGCGGTTATTCTCCATCTTTTCTCAATTTTCTTCTTATTGTGGTAAAAATCAACACGGCTACACCAAGCAGAATCACTGCCGAGAAGGCTGCCGTAAGGCCTTCAACCATATTCCACTGCGGAGCGCGGAATTGCCACTCCACATCGTGCTCTCCGGCCGGCAGTCGCATAGCACGCAGAACGTAGTCGGCACGGAAATAGGGAGCCTCTACACCATCAACGTAAGCACGCCAGCCCTTGTTGTAAAATATCTCGGAGAAGATGGCTACTCCCTCATCCGAGGCTGTGTAGTGGTACTTCAAGCGGTTGGGGGCATACTCCGTGAGGCTAATCTCGCCCTCGAAGTCGATAGGAGCATAAGCTCCGATGTCTGGCTTCTGCGCAAAGTCCACCACGGCAACCCTTTTAAGGTCGGTTGTCCCCAGCGCATCTATCTCTTCGTGTGGAGAGTTTACATAGCGCAACCCCTCGACAAACCATGCAGCTCCATTGGCACTTTCGCGCAGGGTGACCTTACCCTCGGGGGTGATCACATAGCGGGTATTGAGCATATCGAGAACACCTTCATCGCCTTTAGCCAGGTAGTTGTCGATAAGGTCTTGGTAGCGGGCGAGCTTTGCACCGTGGTAGCCACCTACCGAGCGGTGGAAGCGCGATGTTGTGGCATCGTTAAAGGGGCTGACCGTAAGATTCAGCACACGATAGCCCAAATCCTTATCCTGCATAATCTGGAGGTCTGCTTGTGAGGGTTTGGTCTTCGCCTGACGCTCCGTGACAAAGCGATCCGCAGAGAGGAATCGCAGATTTACAGGCACCATATCGGCCAGCACCAGTGTTGCCATAGCCGCAATCAGAACTCCGCGTCCCGTTTTGCGCAGGGCGTACAGAGCGATAGCACCCGCCGCCAAAGCGATAAAGAGGAGTGAACGCCAAGCATCGTGGCTCATAAGCGATATGCGCTCGGCCACCATAGCCGAGGCAACATCAACACCCAACTGCTCATGATAACCGCGGGCGATGTAGTCATCGGCACCTGCATCCTTGAGCATGTAGTAGAACTGCTCAATCATCAAATCCTCCGATGCTGTGCGGCCAAAGTCGAATATCGAGCCGCCGGCCACGGCAAAGAGCAGGCATATTCCGCCCGTGACGCCTGCCGCCCAGGCCATCGGACGCAGGATATGGCGGCGTTGGCTCTCGTCTGCCTGCCACAACCTCCACAGTGCAATACCCGCAAAGAGGGGTACTGCCCACTCCAGCACGACCAGTGTGGTCGAGACGGTGCGGAACTTGTTATACATAGGCAGGTACTTGAAGCATAACTCCGTAAACCACATTGCGTTGTGGCCCCACGAGAGTAGAAGCATCAGCATCATTGCCCCGACAATCCACCATCTCTCCCTGCCGCGCGAGAGTATCGCTCCGAGCAGGGCGAGGAAGATAGCCACGGCACCCATGTAGGTTGGTCCTGCGGTGTAGGGCTGACCGCCCCAATATGTCGGCAACTGCTTTGCAGCCTGGCGCAGGCCTACGGGTGAGAGGGCATCGCCCACGGGACCATCTGGCGAGAACGAGGAGCCCGAATCGCCACCCGCAAAGTCGGGGATAAGCATATTCCAACTCTCGGCGATACCATAGCTCCATGCCGTAGCATATTCGAGGTCAAGACCATCGGCCCCCTCGGACTCCTTGCTTACAAGCTCCGAGCCGCCACGCATTGTATCCTTGGTGTGCTGGGAGGTGTACCACAAAGGTGCGAAGTTGGAGCCGAGAGCTACCAAACCCGCAAAGGCAAGCACTACTGTGCGTTTCCAGAACGAGGCGTAACATCTCTCTTTGATAGACGCAACCAGCTCGCTAATCCAGAAGAGCACCATCGCCACGAGGAAGTAGTATGTTATCTGAGGGTGGTTGGCACCAAACTCGAGCGAGGTGAAGAGGGCTGTGATGACACCTCCGGCAAGCATATTGCCTCGCAGGGTCATATAGGCTCCGCCCATCATCAGCGGTGCATAGACCAGGGCCCACATCTTGGTAACGTGACCGGCTCCGATAATCAGGAAGAAGTAGGTCGATAATCCATAAGCCAGTGCTGCGACCATACCCACCCACGGCGAGATCCCGAAGATGAGCATCATCAGCCAAAAGGCCGTCATCGCAAAGAAGATGAATGACGTGGGTGTATCTAAAATTTTCACCACTGCGCCAATCGAGTTCTTGACCGCCTGTGCAGGGTATTTCACATTGATAAGATATGCAGGCATACCGCCGAACATACCACCTGTCCATTGTGCATCCTCGCCCGTAGCCTCGCGGTGAGCGCGGATATCGCTCCACATACCCTCATACTGCTCAACATCGTGCTGCGGTAGCACTTTGCCCGCAAATTGAGGGGCAAAATATGCCGCTGCAACCACAAAAAAGAGGAGCATCGGCACCAAATAGGGCAATATCTTTGTGATGATTTGATTCGTTTTTTTCATACTCTTAGCTTTATATACGGCCAAAGGTACAAAAAAAACATTGACTTATAGTGGTAGCAGATGCG
>JBGUTM010000282.1:0-2996 GCA_045133075.1 Alistipes sp.
TGGTTAGAATACGTGCCTGTCACGCACGGGGTCAGGGGTTCGAGTCCCCTACGCACCGCCAAGAAGACGACTTAAACAAGTCGTCTTCTTTTTTTGTGCGTAGGGAACTCGGTCAGCTTGTGGTGCCTCGGGTGACTTGTCTGCGGGATGCTATATGGTCGAGTGTCGTAGTTGCTACGCAACCCCCGAGTATTATCCGTCAATCATCTATTCAAACGAGTTTGATATCTGCTTGCCGAATAATACTTGCACCTGCAGTGTCCGACACTCTTCTGACCTATCTACCCTTCGGTCACCTCTCGGCTGCTGCCGCCGTTCGAATTCTTTTGGATAATGATTACTTTATATAGCACCGCCAAGAAGACGACTTAAACAGGTCGTCTTTTTTTTGTGCGTAGGGAACTCGGTTAGCTTATGTCGCCTCTCTATTTTCTTATCTTCGAGAGAATATCGAAATTCCAGGTTACGCCGAGGCGTAGCTGGTGGTAGGGCCAGTCCATAAATCCCACCTGATGGCCGAGACGTAGCGACCAATCGCCAAAGGCGTATGATATGTTGGTCTTGAGTGTCATCGGGCGGTCGCCGACACCCTCCCAGCCGACATAGCCCCCGAGGGTGGTGTCGATGCCGAATCGCTTATATTTATAAGCGAGCATTGCGCCATACATCACTGCATCGTTTTGACGACCATTATCGGTCTGCCAGCAGAGAAAACCGGTTGATACTGCCACACGGAACTCTCCTCCCCGACCCTTATTGATAGCTAAGCCGCGACCTACTGCCACATCGAAGAAGTATCCAGGGGCATCATAGCATCTACCCTCCGCAAAGCGGTTGGCCGAGGCGGTTTTGAGAGCTGCACGTACTGCTATATCGCAGTGATGTCGCTCCTGGCTCAATATGCGTATATCTGCCGATACATAGGCATCACCCGAGTCGAAACCTCGCAGGTCGCCCTGGTGTGGCAAGCGGCGCAGAGCATTGACCTCTGCCGAGGTATGGAAGAACTCAAATGCGGGCATCCAGAGTGTAAGGTTTGCCTTCGTGGTGAAGAGAGGAATGGTTACCTTAGCAAAGAGGTCGGCGGTAATGTCATCTCCCACCGAGCCGGTTGTTGTGCCGAGAAAGCAATCTCCATAAAGTTCCAATCGCATCTCTGCGGAGGTACGGCCATCGAGCATATCGGGCACAGGAAAGGCATTAGGACCGAAATATGCGGGGCCTATACGTGAGGGAATGCTCAGGTTTGGTCGTGCGATATCGGTCTGTGCGTGGCCTATGCCGCCAATCGACAGCAAGAGTAAAAATGCAAAAAATCTCGATACGATCTTCATCGTTTAAGTTTTTGGGTTAGGTGTGTTGACTATGCTATCAGCCGATGACCAGGCAGGTCAAAATAGATAGAATAGTCAGTGTTAGACCCACGGCAGTTGCGTAAGGAATCACACGCAGATTCTCCTTGATATTCATCTCGACTGCACCTCCCGTGGCGTGGAAGAAGGAGCCGTGAGGCAGGTGGTCGAGCACTGTGGCTCCGACATTCACCAGTGCTGCACCCCACACAGCCGAGACTCCCGAGGCGAGTATTGCCGAACTGAATGATGCTGAAGCTATAGTGGCTCCGGCCGTGGTCGAGGCCGTAGCGGCCGACATCAGTGTACCTGCTAGCGGTGCGAGCAGCAGACGTGCTGCCTCGCCGTGGCCCAGAGCCTCGATGATCAGGCTTGTGAGTGAAGATGCTTTAATGATGCCTGCGATAGCACCTGTGCTGACGAGCAATACTGCTACTACCGACATCTTTTCAAGTCCGTAGCCTACACTTTCGGCGGTGCGCTTCAAGCTACGTGTGGCGATAAGACCGACAATACCACCAGCGGGCAGTGCGATAAGAGGGTCGATGGTCACACCGGCAAGGGGACGCAGTGCCAGCAGGACGATAACCGTTAGCGGAGCCGATATCGAGGCCCAGAATGAGGGCAGATTTTCGTCATTCGTGCTCGTGAAGAGCGTATTGTCGGCCTGCAGAGCGTGATGTTTGCGATTCATCAGCGGCACAATCAGATATACCGTGATGATTAGTCCGATGATGGCCGGGATGATGTTTACCGCCATAACCGAAGAGAGCGGCGCATTGAAATTCTCGGCTGCAATAATGGTATTAGGGTTGGGCGAGATGATATTTCCGCACTTGCCTCCGCCGACCATTGCCAGCAGGAGCGGAAACTTCGACACACCCGTGCGCTCGGCGATGATGATGGCTATTGGAGCGACCGTGATGACTGCCACATCAATAAATACACCCACTCCCGTCAGCAACATCGTTGATAGAGCCAATGCCAGGAAAATATGGCGTGAGCCAAGTTTGTTGATAATCGTGTGAGATATTGAGGCGGCTGCCCCCGTCTTGATGAGCACACCCGAGAGTACTCCGGCGGCGATAATACGGATAATTGCAGGTGTGATATCCTTGACTCCCGAAATCATATTCGAGACCGTACCCTCCAGACCCAAACCGCCGAGCAGGCCTCCGATGATTGCTCCGAGCAGTAGGCTGTATACGGGTGAAAATTTGCGGATAATAAGCACTATGGCTACTGCCAAACCGACAACTGCACCTATGGCACTAATCATAATTTATCTATTTTTAATGTTGCTAATTTTGCTATTTGAGAGGCCGTGCGGCGCACATTTTCGATCGCCACATCCCGCTGCATCGCTACTTCGAGCGATATCGGCCCTGCGACTATCGGCAGTAGAGCTGCGAACTCGCTCTGCTCCAACTCTCCACACCACGCCACGGCTCCGCCAATGGCTATGGTTGGGATGTCCTGTGCTGTTGCGGCCTGCAATACCCCACTCGGAGCTTTGCCCATAACGGTTTGCCTATCGAGGCGGCCCTCGCCGGTGATAACAAGGTCACTACCCTCGATAATCTTATCGAAATTCATCGCCCCGAGCACCATATCTATACCGCGCTCCAATCGAGCACCGAGCAG
>JBGUTM010000283.1:0-2109 GCA_045133075.1 Alistipes sp.
TGGCAAAAGTCGGACTCGAAAACGACACCCTGAAACAACTCAAGTGTCCCTCGAATTGGGAGTATAGTACTGGGCAAAGGTAATTGCTTGATATACAGAGTGGGGAGCAGATGGACAGACTCTCGTTTTCCGCTCAACGCACGAAGGATAGCCGAAAGCTATCCTTTTTTTTGTGCGTTTTGCGGGAAAAGTCCGCTTCAAGCAATGCCGTCAAAATACTTTTTGCACAAGTGGTTAATTTCTTATAAATTTTATATATCTTTGTAATGGCTTATGGTTTTTGCCGTTAAGTCGTACATATTTGAATGGATATTTTTTGACGATTCTTCCGAGCTCAAAAACTTGGCGGTTTTAACTTGCAAGAAGAGCGGCAACAAGATATCCACGTAAGGTGTATATACTCACTACTGACATTGGTTCAGTGTGTGCATATATCATCCGGCGTGGGTGTTTGTGTTGCTTATTCTTGCAAGTGGGCAGCCAAGGCCTTGAGTTCGGGATAAGTAAATGCAGCGCCTGCGCTTTTTTATGAACTTATTCGGAAATGAGGAGTTGCTTGATAGGCACTTGGTGGCATTCTTTGCATCTCGCGATGTAACGCCTCACGATGTCCAATTAGCGCGGCAGTGGGCCGAATCCATCTGCCAGACCGACAAGGTCGTTATCAGCGGTTTTCACTCCCCGCTTGAAAAAGAGGTCTTAAGCATCCTGCTCGAAAATCATCATCCCGTTATCATCGCACTCGGCCGAACGCTCTACAAGAAGATTCCACCATACCTTCAATCGGCATTGGATGAGGGTAGGTTGCTGTTTGTCTCGATGTGTGAGTATTCAAGGCATAGTTGTAAGTCTGCCGAGACTCGCAACTGGAATGTTGCACATATGGCTGACGAGATATATTTTAGCCGGTTTGTCAAACCGAGCTTGTTGAGCACGATGTACTACACGATTGACTACTGTGGTAGCACTCCAACATATATTTTGGAGTAAACTGTTGCCTTGAGTTATCCCTTAGCCCCAAAGAGTAAAAATATACAATTCGCCCAACACAAAAATCCCTGCCTAACTTTGCGTTAGACAGGGATTTGTATTCGGTCGGGCTGGATATCCTGCACCGACCTTGTGATTATCCAACGATTAGAGCTGGGGACCTGCTGCTACCAGAGCCTTACCCTCATCGTTACCGGTGAACTTGGTGAAGTTCTTGATGAAGCGGCCTGCCAAATCCTCTGCCTTGGTGTTCCACTCTGCTGCATCAGCGTAGGTGTCACGAGGATCGAGGATGGTGGGATCTACGCCCGGCAACTCGGTCGGGATGGTGAAGTCGAAGATAGGCAACTTCTTGGTCGGAGCCTTGTCAATCGAACCATCGAGGATTGCATCGATGATACCGCGAGTATCCTTAATCGAGATACGCTTGCCGGTACCATTCCAGCCGGTATTAACCAGGTATGCGGTTGCGCCCGAAGCCTGCATCTTCTTCACGAGCTCCTCACCGTACTTGGTGGGGTGGAGCGAGAGGAAGGCTGCGCCGAAGCAAGCCGAGAAGGTAGGAGTGGGCTCAGTGATGCCACGCTCGGTACCTGCCAACTTAGCGGTAAAGCCCGAGAGGAAGTAGTACTTGGTCTGCTCGGGGGTCAGGATCGAAACGGGAGGAAGTACACCGAATGCGTCAGCCGAGAGGAAGATAACCTTCTTTGCTGCGGGAGCCTTC
Source organism: Alistipes sp. (assembly GCA_045133075.1). Taxonomy (GTDB): domain Bacteria; phylum Bacteroidota; class Bacteroidia; order Bacteroidales; family Rikenellaceae; genus Alistipes. The sequence continues at coordinate 1,715 of JBGUTM010000283.1, forward strand.
GATACACCCTTCACGATGTTGTCGATGTGGTAGATCGGGTACGATACGCGAGTATTCTCGGTAACCGACTTATCTGCGAAGTCGATCTTGCCGGTAGCCTCGTCTACGGTTACGTTCTCGAGCAGAGCGTTGCGGCGGATAGCGTTCCAGATATCGGGCTCGTTCTCCTTCGAGAGGTTGATAACCTTTGCGTAGCAACCACCCTCGAAGTTGAATACACCCTCATCGTCCCAACCGTGCTCATCGTCACCGATAAGCTGACGCTTCGGATCGGTCGAGAGGGTAGTCTTACCTGTACCCGACAGACCGAAGAAGATAGCGGTCTCGCCCTTCTCGTTGGTGTTAGCCGAGCAGTGCATCGAGGCCATACCCTTCAGCGGGAGGAGGTAGTTCAT